>SPCO01000228.1 GCA_004525275.1 Thermomicrobiales bacterium
GGCACCAGTGTCGGTGTCGGGTGCTCTCGGACTTCGACCTCGGGCCGCTCGTCGTGGATCGCGCGCTGGTAGGCGTGCGAGCGGACCGTCGCCGGCGTTGCGATGACCCCGATCCGGCCGTTGCGGGTAGCCAGGGCGGCGGCCGACGCGCCGGGCCGGATCACGCCGATGATCGGCAACGGATATCGACGCCGCAGGCTCTCGATGGCGACTGCGGTCGACGTATTGCAGGCGATGACGATGGCCTTCACGTCATATTCGACCAGCCGATCGAGCGACTCGGTCGAGAACTCGAGAACCTGATCATCAGATCGGGTCCCGTATGGGGCTCGCGCATTGTCGCCCAGGTAGATCGTCGATTCGGTCGGGGTGCGTCGGACCATCTCGCGCAGGACGGTCAGGCCTCCGACGCCGGAGTCGAAGACCCCGATCGGACGCGCATCCGGCATCGCGACCTCAGGACCGCCCGGCTGCGACGGCCCTTTGGCCGGCACTGAGCAGATCGGCGGCCACGCGCGTGATGTCCTTGGCGATCTGCGAATCCGGGCTGGCGAGCACGAACGGGACGCCCTCGTTGTTCGATTGAATGACCAGCTTACCGTCCGACATGACCCGATGCTCGGGCACTCGGCCAAGCGCCTGCTCCAGGCTCGTTGCCTCGATCCCGCCCGCAGAATCCGCTCGATTGACCAGGTAGCGCACCTTGGACGCCGGGTAGCCGATCGACCGGAACGTGTCGGCGATGGCCACGGTGTTGTGGATCGTCGTGGAGTCGTAGGTGACGATCTCGATGATGGCATCGCTCGCGTCGAGGAAGACCAGGTTGATGTCGTTCAGCGAACTCGACATGTCGATGACGATGGACTCGTAGACGCGTCGCAGGAGTGACAGGATCTTCTCGACGTCGCGGGCGGTCAGCATCTCCGCCATCTCGATCCGCGGCGGCGCGAGCAGGATGTCGATCCCCGATGGATCCCGCCACAGCACGTCACCGAGGTCGGACTCGGCGATCCGGTCGGTCGGCAGGTCCAGGATCGACGGCGCATCCGCGGGGACCTTGAGCAACGAGCGCAGGTCGCCGAACTGCAGACTGCCGTCGATCAGGACGGTCCGCTGGCCGAGCTGACCGATGGCGACGGCCAGGTTGAAGGCGATCGTCGTCTTGCCCACGCCACCCTTCGGGGCGAAGACGCTCATCACGCGGTTCGAGGTGACCGCCTCGTGAACATCGAATTCCTTGCGAGCGTTTGCGATCCGGGTCATCAGGTCGAAGCCGGAGAAGGGCATCGAGATGACGCCATGGATGCCTCGTGCCGGATCGGCCTCGATCGGGTTCTGCGGCACGGTCAGGACGATCACCGGAACGGCGAGCTGGGCCTCGTGGATCTGCTCGATGAGCTTGGGGCCCTTGATCCGACCCTGCAGGAGGGCGTCCACGAGGACGATGTCGGGCCGCATCTCCTGGATCGTCGCGACCGCCCGACTCCCATCACTGAGCACGTCGAGCAGCTTGACTCTGGCCTGCGAATTGAGCAGGCCCCGGATGTACTGGGCGACCTGCGGGACATCCTCGATGACGAGCAGGCGGGTCTGATCGGTCGGTGGCATCGGCCGGACGATACCACGGGGCCCGATGGTCCCACCCGGCTCGGAAGTCCCGGTCGAGGCATGGGCCGACGGCTACTCAGCCCCGGACGGCGATCAGGACCGCTCGGTCGCTGCCTGGGCCCAGGAGGCTCAGGTCGTAACCACCGGCCAGCAATTCGATCGTCAGGCCGGCGTCTTCGGCATAGCCACGCAACTCGTCAGCGGTCACCAATCGGATACGGTCGCTACGAACCCATCGACGAGGCGACTCACCCTGGAGACCCTCCTCGAAGAGCGTGGTGAGCATGACGGTGGCGCTTGCGGCGTCGTGCTGCGCCGAAGCGGTCTTGGTGACGATGGCACCGGTCGCAGGGTCCACCCTTGGCCACTCGAAGCTGATCCGACCGTCGAATCGAGCCAGGTCATCCGCATCGGGCAGCCATACGTCGACGACGGCCAGACCGCCCGGTGCCAGATGTTCGGCCAGCGCCCGCATCGCCGCCTTCTGGGCCGCACGGGTTGCCAGGACCAAGAGCGAATTGAGCGCGATGAAGGCCAGACCGTAGGCCCCGGCGTCGGGCAGGGCCAGCCCGACGATATCGGCCTCGACCAGGGTCAGCCGGTCGGCCGCCGGGCTCCCCTGCGCTCTCGCTCGTGCCCGATCAAGCATGGCCGGATCGAAATCGACACCGGTCACCGTGTGGCC
>SPCO01000208.1 GCA_004525275.1 Thermomicrobiales bacterium
CCGATACTTCACCCGAATCGCCCCGGCGATGCTCGCCCATCTCGCGGATAGACCGCTCAACCTCCAACGCTTTCCCAACGGTGCCGGTGCGCCCGGCTTCTGGCAGAAGGACATCCCCGCCACAGCCCCGAAGTGGTTGACTCGCTGGCACGAGACGGGGGTCGATGGTCGCGATGACCGGCAGGCCAACGACCACCTGATCGCTGATCGGGCCGGGACTCTGGCCTGGCTCGGCAACCAGGCGAGTTTCGAGATCCACGCCTGGACGGGCCGCCTGCCTGACCCCTGGCGTCCCACCTTCGCCTACATCGACATCGACCCCGGCGAGCAAACGACCTGGGAGGAGACGCTCGTCCTGGCTCGTCTCTACCGGACTGCGCTTGGGCATCTCGGCGTGCGCGGTTATCCCAAGACGACCGGCAAGCGCGGCATCCAGGTCTGGATCCCGATCCTGCCCCGCTACACGTTCGAGGATACGAGCGCCTGGGTCGAGCGCATCTCGCGGGCCATCGGTGCGACCGTGCCCGAACTCGTGTCCTGGGAATGGTCCAAGGGAGCCCGCAAAGGCCGCGCCCGTCTCGACTACACGCAGAACGCGAGCATCAAGACCCTCGTGGCACCATACGCCGTCCGGCCGACCAGGGGCGCGCCTGTTTCCGCGCCGATCACCTGGGACGAGCTGGACGATCCCTCGCTGCGCCCGGATCGCTGGACCATCCGCGATATCGTCGGGCGCGTGGCCGATCGAGGGGACCTGTTCGCCGCCGCCCAGACCGACCTGCAGGAGCTGCCCAGGCTCTGAGCCGGGAACCGTGTCTCGCGGCCAGTCGTGCGCGGCGGCTCCGGTTTGACCCCTGGGCTCCTCGGCCGCGAAACTGAAACTATGGGAACCAAGATCGGCATCCGCTGGCCATCGAACGGGTGAGGGGGCATCTGTCGTGACCGTCGGATCCAAGGGAGGCGGCCGTCTCCCGCCGCGCTGGGTCGTTCGCGGGGCCTGGGCCATTCACCGTGGGATCTACGCGATCACCGGCGGCCGCCGGGGACTTCGGAGCGCCAACGATGTCCGCTGGGGCATGATGCGCCTGCGGACGGTCGGGCGCCGCTCGGGCGAGCAGCGGACGGCCATCCTCGGCTACTTCGAGGACGGTCCGAACCTGGTGACGATGGCGATGAACGGCTGGGCCGATCCCGAGCCCGCATGGTGGCTCAACCTCCAGGCGCACCCAGACGCCACCGTCGACTTGCCGGATGGGTCGCACAAGGTCTGCGGCCGTGCGGCAGACAAGGACGAGCGGCCGCGCCTGTGGGCGAAATGGGCCGTCTATGACAAGGATCTCGACGCCTCGGCCGCCAGGCGATCCCGAGAGACCCAGGTCGTCATCCTGGAGCCGCGACAGACGTAGGGTTTCGCCGATCGCGCCCGGAACTGGTGGGCGTGGCACGATGGGCCGATGCACGACGAGGCGATCCAGATCCGACAGCCGACGGGCGACACCGAGACGCTGCGCGCGTTCATCCGCCCGGTTTCGACCGCCTTTGCCGATGACTACACGGACGAGATGTTCCAGATGGATCGACAGCTCTGGGAGGTCGACCGGCTGATCGGCGCCGTCGACGGGGAGACGTGGGTCGGAGCCGCGGGGGCGCTGTCGATGCGCCTGACCGTGCCCGGTGGCGAGGTTCGCGCCGCGGGCCTGACCGATGTCGGTGTCGCACCCAGCCATCGGCGGCGAGGGATCCTGACTCGGATGATGCGCTGGCTCCTGGACCAGGCGACCGAGCGCGCCGAGCCCGTCGCGATCCTCTATGCATCCGATGGCGCCATCTACCCGAATTTCGGCTTTGGCATGGGCACGCTGCGCGGCACGTTCGAGATCGATCGCCATGCATTTCGCTTTGCCCGCCCGGCCGAACCGCTCGGACGCGTTCGACTCGTCGATGTCGATGAGGGCATGCGCCTCATCCCGGCGTTGTTCGAACGCCTCCGGACGGAGCGAGTCGGCGAGGTCAGTCGCCATCCCGATCGATGGCGGCTCCAGCTGCTCGCTGACGACGGCCGGATGCGGCCCGGTCTGGGCATGAAGTCCAATGCGGTCCTTGAAGTCGATGGTCAACTGCGCGGGTATGCGATCTATCGGGTCAAGAGCGAATGGGACGAGCGCGGTGCCAAGAACACGCTCACGGTCCTGGAGCTTTCTGGCCTCGACCCGGCGGCGGAGCGTGCGCTCTGGGAGTGGTTGGCCGGGATCGACCTGGTGGCCAAGATCCAGGCGTGGCGGACCTCAGTGCCCTCTCCGCTGTTCCTTCAGATGGCCACTCCGCGCCGCCTTGGGCTCACCATCGCGGATGGGATGTGGATCCGCTTGATCGACCTTCAGGCAGCGCTCGAAGCCAGGACCTACGCCGCGGGCGGGACCGTGACCCTCGAGGTGACCGACGCATTCTGCCCTGCCAACGAGGGGCGCTGGACCCTGGACGTGGCGAGCGACCGGGGAATGGCTTCGGTGTCGGCTGCCACGACCGCTGTCGAGGCCGACGTCGCCCTCGACACGACGGATCTCGCCACTGTCTACCTCGGCACGTTCTCCTTTGCCGACCTGGCGCGGGCCGGCCGGCTGGCGGAGTTACGACCGGGCGGCGTCGCCGCAGCGGATCTGCTCTTCAGGACGGCCGAGGCGCCCCATTCCGCGACGATGGTCTGAGGACTGACGCGGAAACAGGACCGAATCGACGTCCTAACTGAGCGACAGCAATCCGAACAGGGACTCGCCGGTCGATTGAAGAAGGCCCTCGGGCCGTACGTTCAGGCCCACGTCGGCACGTTCTGGCCAGTTCGGATCGTAGACCGAGATCGCGATCGCATCGCCGTCGATCTCGTA
>SPCO01000115.1 GCA_004525275.1 Thermomicrobiales bacterium
AGGCGACCCGTGTCAATCGCGCTCCCCGCGCCAGGCACTCCCCCTGGGGTCAAAACGGTCAGGTTAAGGTCAGGTTGAGGACGATGAGGATGATGGCCGGGCCGAGGATGACGATGAACAGCGATGGGAAGATGCAGCCCACGAGCGGGAAGAGCATCTTGATCGGGGCCTTGGCAGCCTGTTCCTCGGCGCGCTGCCGGCGCTCGATCCGGAGTTGCTCGGACTGGACCTGCAACACCTTGGAGATCGAGACGCCCAACTGCTCGGCCTGGATGATCGCGCCGATGAAGTTGGTCAGCGGTGGGACTTCGGTGCGGGGCACGATGTCGCGGAGCGCCTCTCGACGCGCCTTGCCGACACGAACCTCGGCCAGCGCGCGGCGGAATTCATCCGAGAGGGGGCCGTCGAGCTTCTCGACGACCTTGCCCAGCGCCGCATCGAAGCCGAGACCGGCTCGGACGGAGATGGTCAGCAGGTCGAGCGCGTCCGGGATCATCAGCAGGATGCCCTTCTGGCGCTTCTTGATCTTGCCGCCCAGCCAGAACTCCGGGTAGGTGTAGCCGAACGCGCCACCGACGACGGTCATGACCAGCCCGATGAAGAACGGGAACCCGAGGACCCCGGCGACGACGAACAGCAGGAAGAAGATGATCGCCCCGATGACCGTGCCGATGGCCTTGATGCCCAGCCAATCCGCGACCTTGAGATCGCTGGGATTGCCGGCCAACGCCAGGCGTTTCTCAGTACGCTCGCTGAATGACGAGCTGGCGACCCGTGACACCGACCCGGACATCCGGGCGGCCAGCGGGCGAAGGGTCCGTTCGATGAACGGTTGCTGGAGCTCGAGTTCTTCGAGGTTCTTGGCCTGCATGGAGCCGAGCTGGGTCAGCCGGGCCTGGACCGGGTCGATGGATTGGCCGCTGGTCAGGCCAAAGACGATGAACAGGATGGCGCCAGCCGCGACGGCGGCGATGATGAGCGGAAGGATGGGCATCGTCCTAGACCTCGATGTCGACGATCTTGCGGATGAACAGGAAGCCCAGGAACATCATGAATCCGCCGATCAACAGGATGATGACCCCTGCCGGCAGGCCAAGGATGGCCGGCGGGTTGGCGAACATCGGCTCCATGAAGCCGGGTGCGGCCACGAACAGGAACAGGGCCAGGCCGATCGGCAGGCCGGCCACGACGTAGCCGGACAGCCGTTGCTGGGCGGTCAGGGTTCGGATCTCGCCCTTGATCCGGACACGCTCGCGGATCGTGTACGCGATCGAATCGAGGATCTCGGCGAGGTTGCCACCGACCTGGTGCTGGATGCTGATCGCCGTGGCCATCAGTTCGAGGTCGTCCGAGCGGACCCGGCGAACCATGTTCTCCAGGGCCTGTTCGAACGGCAGGCCGAGGTTGACCTCGCGAATGACCCGCCCGAATTCGGTGGAGATCGGCGGCCGCGACTCGCGCACCACCAGCTCCACGGCCTGGAGGAAGGACGAGCCGGCACGCAATGCATTGGCCAGCAGGGTGATCGTGTCCGGGAGCTGCTTGTTGAACGATCCGAGGCGGCCGTTTCGGCGTCGAGCCAGCCAGAACCTGGGGAGCATGAACCCGACGAAGCCGCCGATGAGCAGGAAGAGTGGGTTTCCGAAGGCGGACACGAGTGGTGACAGGAGGAACATCGCCAGCGGGATGCCAACGACCGATCCGGCCCAGATGGCCAGGAACTCGGACGGCTTGAGCTGGAGGTCCGCCCGGGCGATATCGCGAGCCAGGTTGGCCCCGAAGTCGCGCTGCTCAACGACCTTGTTGAGGCTGTTGAGCGTCGCGCTCGTCGCGATGAGCTCAGCGACCCCGCCCTGACCGGTCGACGCTTCGTTGCGCCCCTTCTCAGGTTTGGCCGCGTAGCGCTCCAGGCGGTCGGAGATCCCCGACCCTCGCGAGGTCGCGATACCGATCGCGAGCACGATGATCGCGAGGGCGGCGACTCCGGCGACTGCGATCGCCATGTTATCCACGGGTCAGTACTCCTTCCCGGGCCTAGTAGGTGAAGCCGAACAGGCCCGGCGGCAGATTGATGCCCATGACCTCGAACTTCTCGACGAACTTGGGCCGGATCCCGGTCGCCTTGAGACGACCCTGGATCTTGCCGTCCTCGATGCCGGTCTGCTCGAAGATGAAGACATCCTGCATGACGATGACATCACCTTCCATACCCTGGACCTCGGTGATGTTGACGATCTTTCGGGTCCCGTCCTTGAGGCGGGATTGCTGGACGATGAGATCGACGGCCGAGGCGACCTGCTCGCGGATCGCCCGCAGGGGCAGGTCCACGCCGGCCATCAGGACCATCGTCTCCAGTCGCGAGAGCATGTCGCGCGGGCTGTTGGCGTGACCGGTCGACATGGAGCCGTCGTGTCCGGTGTTCATGGCCTGGAGCATGTCCAGGGCCTCACCGGAACGACATTCCCCGACGATGATCCGGTCTGGCCGCATCCGCAGGGCGTTACGCACGAGCTCCCGGATGGGGACCGCGCCCTTGCCCTCGATGTTGGGTGGTCGAGACTCGAGGGTCACGACGTGTTCCTGCCGAAGCTGGAGTTCCGCCGCGTCCTCGATCGTCACGATCCGTTCATCGTTGGGGATGAACGAGGACAGCACGTTGAGGGTGGTGGTCTTGCCGGAGCCGGTGCCGCCGGAGACGAAGACGTTGAGTCGCGCCTCGACGCAGGCCCGCAGGAAGTCGAACATGTCCGCCGTGGCCGTGCCGAAGCGGACGAGGTCTTCCACTGTGAATGGCGAGGCGGAGAACTTCCGGATGGTCACGACCGGGCCGACCAAGGAAAGCGGCGGGATGATGGCGTTGACGCGGGATCCGTCGGTCAGACGGGCATCGACCATCGGGCTCGACTCGTCGACGCGACGGCCGATCGGGGCGATGATCCGATCGATGATGCGCATGACGTGATCGTCGTTCTGGAACACGACATTGGTCAGTTCCAGCTTGCCCGATCGCTCGATGTAGACCTGGCGCGGGCCGTTGACCATGACCTCCGTGATCGACTCATCGCGCAGGAGCGGTTCAAGGGGCCCCAGGCCGATGATCTCGTCCGTGATCTGCTCGAGCATCCGAACCCGTTCGGCGCGAGTCAGGGCCAGGCCTTCCTCGTCGATGACCTTGCCGAAGATCTCCTCGATCTGGCGTCGGACCTCGACCTGGTTGGACAGGTCCAGTTTGGGATCCAGGTCCTGGATGACCCGGTTCTGGATCCGGAACTTGACGTCGCGGAACGATTCGCGGACCGGCGCCTGACCACCAAGCCGACCACCCGTGGGGGCGTTGGGGGTCCCGGCTCCGGGTGGAGCTGGGACGTTGGATCCGGGCGCGCCCGGTGCGGCGCCCGGTGCGGCGCCCGGAGTTCCGGCGGCACCCGGTCGAGCGCTCTCGATTCGTTTCAGTAGGGACATCGCCTAACCCCTTCTCATCGCCATGCGAACAATGACTTCTTCTGCGTGGTCTTCTGGCTATCGGCTTCCGGCACGACGGCTGCCCCCACCCCGGTCACCGTCCGCGCCAGGCGGAGGATGTCCTGGGAGACCTGCGCCTCCCGGTTGGAGAGGAAGAACGGGACGCCTCGGTTAAGCGCGTACACCACGCTCCGGCCATCGCTGACGATCTGCTCATCCACCTTCCGGCCGATCGAGTTCTCGACATCCGTGACACGGATCCCGAGCGCCGAATCGGCCCGATTGAGGATCAGCTTGACCTTCCCGCTCTCATATCCGAGTTGTTCGGCGACCTCCAGGAAGAGACGCATGTTCTTGATGCTCGTGATCTCCAGACTTAGCATCGTGAGGATCACATCGGCCGCGTCAAGGATCGCCAGCGTCGTGTCGTTGAAGTACGACGTGCAATCGACCACGACCAGGTCATGGTCCCGCCGCAGCGCTTCGATGACCTTCTTGGCCATCCCGGCGGTGATCATCTCGGCCGTCTCCGGCGATGGCGGTGCAAGCAGGACACGGATCCCCGCCGTGTGATCGACCAGGAAGGTATCGATCGATTCGAGTTCGCCGACCTCCATCTCCGGGATCAGGTCGGCGATCGACTTGCTCTTGGGGTTGAGATTGAGCAGCACGCCCACGTCGCCGAACTGGAAGGAGCCGTCCATGACGACGACCTTCTTGCCAAGCTCGGTGGCGGCCGCGATGGCCAGGTTGACCGCGACGGTCGTCCGACCGACCCCACCCTTGGGGCTGAAGACCGCCACCACGGTGCCCGGCTCGCCGGCGCCGCCGGTTCGGCCTGCAGCTTCGCCGCCGATGACCGCCGCCACAGGGGCGACCGCCATACGGCTCTGCTTGTCGCGCTCGCGAGCGCTTACCTGTCGGATGGAGGCGGTGAGTTCATCACTACTGAACGGCTTGACCAGGAATTCCCGGGCGCCGGCCAGCATGGATCGTCTGAGGTAGTCCGCCTCACCCTGGACGGACATCATGACGACCGCCGCGTTCGGGGCGCTCGATGAGAGCTGCTCCGTGGTGGCGATGCCGTCCATGTCCGGCATGTTGATGTCCATGAGGACGACATCGGGGCTCAGACGACCGGCCATCTCCAGGGCCTCGCGCCCGGACGCAGCCGCACCAACCACTTCGATGTCGCTCTCGAAGCCAAGCAGCTTCGTGAGGTGATCGCGGGTTTCGGGGATGTCGTCCACGACGAGGACACGGATCTGGTCGGTCATCTTGGTCTGGTCAGTCCTTGACGTTCAGGGAGTGCGGGCTAGGTGGGAGCGCCTGAGCGCGGCCGTTGCCGGCCGGCTCAGGGCTTGACCTTGGTCGGGGTCACGGTCTGGACGACCTCCGGCGGCAGGACGCCGTAGGAGTCGACCAGGAGACGGAGCGTGATGCCCGTGGTGATGGCGCTCTCCGGCGGCAACGGCGCGCCGGTGACCGGATCGATGAAGTCGTCGGTCGACCGGAGGGCCAGCGAGATGCTGCCATCGAGCTGGGCGAACTTGAGGACTTCCGACTGCTGGGCGGTGACCGCGACGATCACGATCTCCTGCTGGCCGTTGAGGGCCGTGCTCGTATCGCCCGCTGGGGCCGGTGGCGCGTTCGGGTCGGTCGTCGTCGTCGTTTCCGGCGGCGGCGGCAGCAGGGTGCCCATGACCTGCATCCCCTGGAGGAGCAGCTTGACGCTCGTGCTGTTGAGACCGGACACGACCGTGATCGAGTCGTCGGCCGGGTTGACCGCGATGACCGGGAACTTGTCGGCGGTCAGTCCCACGACCATGTCCACGTAGTCACCGGTCTTGATGACCGTACCGACACCGCTGACCTGGTCGACCTGGAGCGCCATGCAGCGCAGGGTCGCCGGGCAGTCGATGGTCGTGATCTCGCCACTCTGGCTGCCCAGCGTCGCCGACGTGATCTGGGCGCCGGTCGTGACCGGCTGGCGGGCGATCTGGCCGATGACCTGCGACGGGTCCGTGAAGGCGCCCGGCAGGATCGCCCCCAGATCGACCGTCTTGGTCGTGACCTGGTTTGCAAGGATCTTCGTCGACAGCGGGATATC
>SPCO01000069.1 GCA_004525275.1 Thermomicrobiales bacterium
CGGACCCGCCGGAGGGCCGAGCGGTTTCGGTATGGCGCCGGGGTCTTCAAGATCGATTGGGCGTTGGACGGACCGGTGCCATGGGCCGCCGAAGGCCCGCGTCGGGCCGCCACCGTCCATCTCGGCGGCACGCTCGACGAGATCGCCGCGGCGGAGGCCGACGTTGCCGCCGGCCGACATCCGGAGCGTCCCTACGTGTTGTTCGTCCAGTACGCGCCGTGGGACACGTCGCGAGCGCCCGAGGGCAAGACGACTGCCTGGGCCTACTGCCACGTCCCAGCCGACTCCGAGGTAGACATGACCGATCGGATCGAGGCGCAGGTCGAGCGCTTCGCTCCCGGTTTCCGCGACCGGATCCTGGCCCGCGCCGTACACGGTCCAGCGGCCGTGGAAGCCCACGATGCCAACTACATCGGTGGCGACATCAACGGCGGCATCCAGGACATCCGCCAGCTCATCTTCCGGCCGTGGCCATCACTCGACCCGTATCACGTCGGCGAGGGACTCTATCTGTGTTCGTCCTCGACCCCGCCGGGTGGTGGCGTACACGGCATGAGCGGGATGCTCGCCGCGAAGTCGGCACTGCGGCGCGACCTGCGCTGACGAGTCCACGCCGCACACGGACCACGGCGCGCGGGTCCTAGGCGCGCGGGCCCACGGCGCGCCCACGGCGCGCGGGTCCTAGGCGCGCGGGTCCTACCGGGCAGGACTCTCACCACCAGAACCGTAAGACCGATCGGACGCGCGAACGACCGCGTTATTGGGATCGATCGATCGTTCAGAGGCCCCGATCGAGCACGGATCGGCTGCCACCAGGCGACCGAGGAGCGCCCCGATGACGCCCGAATAGTCTTAGCGGTCCACCCATGAACGTTCCGCCACGTGGTTGAGCAGCCGCAAGCCGGTGGCCGCAAGCCGGGGGCCGGCAAGCGTGGGCCGTGGGTCGTCAGCCGGGAGCGAGCTCGCGCCGCAGCCAGACCCCGAACGCCAAGGCACCGACCGCGGGGACAATGGTCAACGCCGTCAGAAGCAGCATCATCATCACGATCACGATTCGCACGTCCTCGATGGACTCCTCGACGACGCCGGACCGCAGGCGTTCGGCCAGCACCTCGGTACTGTCCCCGAGCTGACCGAGCGAGGTGGCGTTCGCGGCCAGCGAGGCCTCGTTGGCGACGAGGCCATCGGCGATCGCGGTCAACCGGGAGTCGAGTCCCTCGATCGCACCGGCGATCCCACCCACGGCGTCCGCCGCCGGACCGAGTGGCGTGAGGCCCAGGATGTTGACCGCGCGGAGCACGTCCCGAAGCGTTTCCAGATTGCTCCGGACGCCGATGATCGTGTCCGCGGCCGACGACACCGCCTCCTCCGTCCGATCGAGGGTCACCGAAAAGGTCTGGGCTGTCGTGGAAGCATCGTGCAGCGCACTGGCCGTCCGCTCCAGCGTGGTGGCAAGCGGATCCATCGCCGCCGACACCCGATCCCCGGCCGCGTCAACCCGGTTGTTGACGTACACCAAGGCAGCCAGCCCGAGGAGCGCCACGATGACCCCGATGATCCCGTACGCGATCAGCCCACGGCTCAAGCGCCCAATGCCGGCACGCAGGTCCGGCAAGGGCGGCTCCGCCGGTGGAGCCGGCGGCCCCGCTGGGTCGGGCGAAAGCGGTCGGAATGCCTGGGTCAGATCATCGGTCATGGTTCCCACTCCACAACATCCCCGACCGCTGTCGGGACCATCTGGACGTCCGGGGCGAGTTCGGCTGCGTGCTCTACGAACGCGGCCGGGGGCTCGACCAGTCGTTCCGGGAAGACGCGCCCCAGAGCATGCGGCCAGTATGTTCCCCAATGGATCGGCAAGGCCGCGCGGGGGCTGATCATGCGCAGCGCCTGGGCTGCGCTGAGTGGGTCCAGGTGCAGACCACGACCGAGCGTCGGGCCCCAACCCCAGACCGGGATCAGCGCCAGGTCGATCGGCTCGCCGAGGGTCGCCATCCCCTCGAACAGGGCCGTGTCGCCAGCGAAGTAGACCGTGTGTCGGCCGCGGACGACGTACCCGAGCGGTGGCGCGGTCGGACCGAGCGGCGGCCGAAACCCGGAGTGGACGGCCGGCACGGCCCGAACGGCGACGTCACCGATGTCGACCGTCTCCTCGACCGCGATCTCGCGGACATCCTCGAACCCGGCGGCCCGCAGCCACGCTCCCGCTCCGATCGGAACGATGACCGGTACGTCGCGCCCGATGCTCCGGAGTGAGGGCACGTCCAGGTGATCCCAGTGCAGATGCGAGATGAGGACCGCGTCGATCGACCGGAGACGTTCGCGGTCCGGCACCGGCTCGACGCGACGCAGCGGCCCGACCCGGGCACGCGTGACCGGATCTGTCAGCAATCGGATCCCGTCCATCTCGATGACGACCGACGAGTGACCGATGAAATCGACCGCGAGCCGTCCGGTCAACGCCAGCCACTGCGGGCAGCGTCGGGATACAGGCGGACCCGGCGGTAGGGCTCGCGGCCTCGCGACCGTGAAACGAGGTTGGCCCGCTCGGCCATCTGATGCTGGAGTCGGCGGATGTAGGCGTTCTGGGGTGATAGCTCTATCGCCTCGGACGACGACAGGACGGACTCGATCGCGTCCTCCGTCTCGCGCATGGCCGCCTCGCGCGGGTCGATCTCGAGCGAGAAGATCGAGGTCAGGCTCGACTGCATCTGTGGGATCGTGTTGCTCTTGAGGACGTAGATCGGCAACGCCCGATCCTCCGCGTCGCGAAGCAGCGGGGTCTTCTGCTTGTACTCGTTGCGGAGGGTCATGACCACGTCCGCCTCGTCGACGTCGCGCGCGATGACGACCGGCAGTTGCAGGTCGCGGACTGCCTGTTCGAGCCGTTTACGGCTGATCCCCTGTGGCAGGACGCGCAACGTGGGCAACGGCGATCCGCCGGCAACGAGCACGGAGCCGCCATCGGGGCCTGCCTCGACCCCGAGCGGCAAGCGATCGAGATCGTCGTCGCCAGGCTCGTCTGTATTGACCGGTCCGGTCCCGTCCTCCGCACGCATGGCATGCAATGCCCGAGCGGCCTGGTCGCGCCACGCCTTCTGGCGCTCGAGCTCACGAGCCTCTCGGGCCCGGGTCTCCGTGGCGGTCGCTGGTGTACTCCGCTCCAACGGACCTCGATCGGCGATCGCACCGGCGATGAATGGCGTCTCTGAACCGCCGGTCGAGGGCGGCGAGGCGAAGCGCTCACCTGGGATCGTGCCGGCCCAGCCGTCCTCCGATACGGATCCGCGGCTGGCCGGCTCCCGACTTGCGCCACCGCGGCTCGAACGCCAGCCGCCGGCCGCGCCGGGGCGATAACCCGGACGCACGCCGCCGCCCCGTTCAGCCTGGCGATAGCCACCGTTGCGGTAGGCCCCGTCGCCCCGCCAACCAGGCTCCATCTGCCACGGCGAACCGGCCCCCACCAATCCCGCAAACCGCTCCGCCCCGAGCTGCTCGCGCGGTGAGGGGCGCGGACGACCCTGGCTGCGGTGGACACCTTCCTCGTCGCGCCAGCGCAATTCCGGGGCGACCTGGTCGCCGCGCAACATGGCGTCGATCGTGTCTGCCACGTCCGCATGGACGACGACCCGCTCGCGATCGACGATCTCCACGATGACATCGAAGGTCGGAGGCGCCTTGCGCTCGAGAACGCTCTTCTGCGTGCGCCGGCGGCGGGCCTCCTCGTCGCCGAGGGTCACGCTCTGGATCCCGCCGATCAGGTCGGAGAGCGTCGGATTGAGCATCAGGTTATCGAGGTTGTTGCCGTGAGCCGTACCGATAAGCTGGACACCGCGTTCGGCGATCGTCCTGGCGGCGTGCGCCTCGAGCTCCGTCCCGATCTCGTCGATGATGATGACCTGGGGCATATGGTTCTCGACCGCCTCGATCATCACCTCGTGCTGCAACGACGGCGTTCGGACCTGCATCCGGCGCGCCTTGCCGATCGCCGGGTGCGGGATATCGCCATCGCCCGCGATCTCGTTGGAGGTATCTACCACGACCACGCGCTTGCCCATGTCGTCGGCGAGGACTCGTGCCGCCTCGCGCAGCATCGTCGTCTTGCCGATCCCGGGGCGACCCATGATCAGGATCGACTTACCGGTCTCGACGAAGTCGTTGATGATCTCGATCGTGCCGAAGACGGCCCGTCCGATACGACACGTCAACCCGACGATCTTGCCGTTGCGGTTGCGGATGGCACTGATCCGATGGAGCGTCCGCTCGATACCGGCGCGGTTGTCGTCCACGAAGGTCCCGATGTGTTCCACGACGAACGCCAGGTCGGATTCGGCGATCTCCCGGTCGAGCAGGCCCACCTCCGAGTCCGGGAACCGAGCCTCCGGCCGACGGCCGAGGTCCATCACGACCTCGATCAGTGCCGATCGGTCCGGCAACCCGTTGACCGCGGCGATGATCTCGGGCGGCAGCGATGAGAGCAGGGCGTCCAGATCGTCGATCGACTCGCGCGGGCGTTCGTCGGATCCCATCCTGGCCTCCACTAGCGGACGCCGGCCGGCACGAGGGCCGGTTCGGCGACACGGACGAGGGTTTCCTTTATCAGGAGATTGACACTCGCGATCGACTCGAAACCGGCCTCCTCCAGGCGGCGATCGATCGGGGCCTCGTAGGTGCGAACCGGGGCGATGACGCCGTGATCGTGGCGATGGTCACCACCTTTGGACGTCGTCATGCCGATGGCTCCAAGACCGAAATCGACGAGATCCGCGACATCGGCCTCGGGCCGGGCAATGACCTTGAGATAGTGCGGCTGATCTTCCTTCGCGACCCCGATCTGGAGGAACGCATCTAGCTGCGTCCCGTCCTTGCCGCCGTCCGGTGAGATCTGGACGAACCCTTCCACGTCGGCAAAGCGCAAGATCGGGGTCAGGCTTGAGCGAGGCACCCGCCAGTGCGCCCCTTGGCGCTCCCAATCGACCAGTCGGATGGCCTCCAGCCGGGTCACCGGTGCGGGAGTCACGGTGGCGTACAGCCGACTGAGTGGCAGCGCATCGAGAGTGGTCGCCGCGCGGATCCGACTACCTGTGGAACGCTCGTCGGCCCACGGCGCGGGTAGCTCCTGGCCCGGCCGCCGGAACAGGACATGTTCCTCGCCATAGCGCATGAAGCCGGCCTGCATGAGGAGCTCGACGTTACCGTCCGCGTCGGCGCATGCCACGTGGAACCGCGCGGCCGCCCGCTTCGTTCCCTCGCGCAAGAGTTGCTGGATCAGGCGGTAGCGGATGTCGCCCGCGTTGGCCAAACCCACAGCATCAAGCTCGACGATCGTCCACTCGTCGCGTGCAGGTTCCCGCTCAACGCGGACCAGCCCGGCGATCCGGCCATCCTCTTCGTACACGAACATGAGGTCATTGGGTCGGAACGCCCCGAGGGGCAGTCGGAACAGGCTGAAGACGCCGATCGGCGGACTGTTGACCGGCAGGCCCAGAGAGCGCGTCTCGGCACCATCGGACTGACAGAGACGAGACAGCTCGCCGAGCGCGGCGAGATCGGTCAGGCGCGCCGGCCGAACCTTGCCGGTGCTGCGCGGCTGGCGGAGCGTCGTCATCGATCGCACCGGTGGTGACGCGCGGTCTGGGTCCTGCGAGTGGGGTGCGGTCGACGACCGGCCCCTTCACCCGGGTCCTCGTGTTCCGAGGCCATGGTCGCCACGAGTCGGTGAAAACGGGTCTCGCCGGCGAGTTCCGGGTGGAACGCGGTCGCGATGATGTTGCGCTCGCGGACGGCGACGATGCGACCGTCATCGAGACGGGCGAGGATGTCCACGTCGGGCCCCGTGCGTTCGATGATCGGGGCCCGGATGAAGATGCCGTGGATGAGCGCATCGCCGAGGATCGGCACGGACAGATCCGCTTCGAATGATTCGAGCTGGCGGCCGAACGCATTGCGTTCGACGGTCACGTCGATGAGCGGCAGGATGGGCGACTCGTCACCGGCGATCTCGGCGGCCAGGACGATCATCCCGGCGCAGGTCCCGAAGATCGGAGCACCGCGGCCGGCCAGGTCGAGGATCGGTTCGCGCAGTCCCCAGCGCTCGATGAGCTGGCGCATGGTCGTGCTCTCGCCACCAGGCAGGATGAGCCCGCTGATAGCGGTGAGATCGGCCGGTTCCCGGATGCGGACACCCTCCACCCCGATCTCTCGGAGCGTGTCGAGGTGTTCGCGGAACGCCCCCTGGAGGGCGAGGACGCCGATCCTCATGTCGCGACCGCCGGCGAGGTCGTCGGTCCTACCAGCCGCGGACGGCGAGACGATCCTGCTCGGGGATCCCTTCGAGGGCGATCCCGCGCATCGGCGCACCCAGGCCCTTGGAGACCTCCGCGATCTTCCTCGGGTCGTCGTAGAACGTCGTCGCCTGGACGATCGCGTTGGCCATCCGGGCCGGATCCTCGCTCTTGAAGATGCCCGAGCCGACGAACACGCCTTCCGCGCCGAGCTGCATGACGAGCGCGGCGTCGGACGGCGTGCTGATCCCGCCGGCCACGAAGTTGACGACTGGCAGCTTGCCGTTGGCGGCCACATCACGAACCAGTTCGTAGGTCGCGCCAAGCTCCTTGGCCGCCACGAAGAGTTCGTCGTCGCGCATGCCCTGGAGTCGGCGGATCTCGGCCAGCACGTCGCGCAGCTGGCGGACGGCCTCCACGATGTTGCCGGTCCCGGCCTCGCCCTTGGTCCGCATCATGGCGGCGCCCTCGTTGATCCGACGCAGCGCTTCGCCGAGGTTCCGACAGCCACACACGAACGGGACGTTGAAGGCGTGCTTGTCGATGTGGTTCCGCTCGTCGGCCGGGGTGAGCACCTCGGACTCATCGATGTAATCGACGCCGAGGGCTTCCAGGACCTGGGCCTCCACAAAATGTCCGATACGAGCCTTGGCCATGACCGGGATACTCACGGCATCCATGATCCCCTCGATCATCGAGGGGTCGGACATGCGGGCAACGCCGCCGGTCGCCCGGATATCGGCCGGGACACGCTCGAGGGCCATCACGGCGACCGCCCCGGCATCCTCGGCGACCTTGGCCTGATCGGGTGTGACGACGTCCATGATGACGCCGCCTTTGAGCATCTGGGCAAGACCCTTTTTGGTCGCCCAGGTGGACGTCTCGACGGTCATGTTGATGAGATCCTCTGGTTGCTCACGCTCGGGTCGCCGGCCGGGTCTGGCCCCGGGGTCATCGCCCGTTCGAGTCGACCGAGCCCCTCGCGCGCGTCGATTATCGCACGGCAGTCCACGGTGGCTCACCAGGATGGCTC
>SPCO01000160.1 GCA_004525275.1 Thermomicrobiales bacterium
AATCCAGGCACTCCGCAAGACCCTCGATCGCGACCGTCGGTCGAGGCCGCGAGCGCCACCCGTCGAGCGTCATCCGGAACCGCTGCGTGTCACGAGGCACACCCTCCGGCGCAAGACTGCCGATCCCGTTGTCCTCGTAGCCGAGCGAGCGCGAAACCCCATTCGACGCGTGATTGTCGAGGAACGCCTCGCTCGTGGCGACGCGCGCGCCCAGGCCGTCGAAGGCAAGGGCTAGGACGGCGGTGCGCATCTCCTTGCCAAGCCCAAGTCCCTGGTGCGAGCGCCCCAACCACGATCCGGAATGGACCGTCCGCGCCATCCGGTACTCGCGCGCCGAAACGCCCTGCGACCCGATCGGCTGCCCGTCGTGTTCGACGAGCAGGTTGAGTTCCCAATCCTGGGCCGACCAGTTGGCCCGGCAGCGCCAGTGGTATTGCATCGCGCCGCGCTCGAACTCCGGGCTGGGCAGGCTGGTCCAGGCCACGCCGAACGGCATCGTCCCGGGTTCATGGATACCGCTCCTGGCCAAGGCGATGAGCCGCACCAGGTCCTCGTCCGTCGGCAGACGCAGCACGAGTCGCTCCGTGCGCAGCCTGAGACCGAACAATGGCCATATGGACTCGAGCTCGGCACCCATGGGCGGCCGACGGTACACTCCGCTCATGGGTGCTGTCGAGACGATGGAAGACTTCTTCGAGAAGTTGAACGAGGGTGACCGCGAAGCCGCGGTCGCGCTCATGGATGAAAAGACGGAGATGCGGGTCCACGTGGGCGACAGCGTGCAGACCTTGCGTGGGGTGGAGCGTGTCGGCGGCTGGTTCCTTCGGGGCGATCAGGGTCTCCGGATGATCCCGGGCGACATCCGCGATACGGGTAACACGTGGGAGGCGGACCTCCTCGTGGTCAGACCGGGCGCCCAGAGCCAGCATATCGATGCGACGTTCCGGGTCGAGGCCGGCAAGATCACCGCGATCAATATCGCGCCCCGCTAGTCCGGCGCGCCGTGGTCAGGAGGCCGACGCCTCCGGTAACGGGATGATGATCTCCTGGCCGACCGAGATCTTGTTCGGATTCTTGATCGTCGGGTTGGCCGCCAGCACCTCATCAACCGTGAGCCCGAACCGGGTCGCGATCCTGGTCAGACCATCCCCCGGCTTGACGATGTAGACCTGCGCGGTCGGCTCCGGCTCGACCGTCGGCGTGGGGTTCGCGGTCTCGGCCGGTCGACTGGCCGTCGGGCTGGCCGCTGATCCACCGTCCCCGCTGCCCACACCAAAGAACGCCGGAAGCATGAACAGCGCGAGGGCGGCGATCCCGATCGCGCCGGCCAGAACGGCGATCCTGGGGATCCCGGGAAGACCGGCCCGAGTCTTGATCTTCGGATACGCCTCGTATCGCTGCATGTGCTCCCAGGAGGGCCCCGGGATGGTCGGACCGCCTGATCGGGTGGAACTGACCGACGGCCGATGACCACCGGCTGCCGGGGGTCGACTCGCAGACGGCGGTTTGGCTGTCGCCGGACGCGCGGATGGTGCGGCGGGGGTCGATCGACTCTGGGCGAGACCCACAAGTTCGTCATCGGGCGTGGCCGCCGCAGCCACGGCGGCCACCGGCACGCCGCCGGCAAGGCGATCCGCGGCGCTTCCGGCCAGGCCCTGTCCTTCCGCTGATGGGCTGGCGAACGTCTCGGCTCCCTGGTCTCCGGTGGCCGGACCGGTCGCGTAGGCCCCCGCCCGCGGCGATCCAGCCGACTTCGATTGGCCACTCGCCCAAGGTGGCGGCGCCGCCCAGTCGCGAGGGGGATTTCGCCGAACTGGAGGGTCGTCGGGTCCCTCCGGTGGCGATGCTGCGTCGGTCCCGAGATCCGGGTCCTCATCTCCGAGATGATCCGCGGCGGCCACGGATGCCGCAGCCGACGCCGTGGGGGCTGACTCGGCTGCCATTCCATCCCCCCGGGCATGCGCTGCCTCCCGGCGCGCCCAGTCCTGGAAGGTCGGGCAGACGGGAAACGCGCTGGACAGGCAATACGCCTCTTGATGCGCCGCGGCACGCGGCGCCGGCGGCGTCTCCGCAAAGCAGCGGTGGTGATGATCGGGGCTCACTGACCGACCCTCACGATCGTCGCCGAATGCGACGAACGGGCAGGTTGGAGCTCCTTCTATGCTTGGCAGCCCTCGCTCAGTCATCGGGCCGATGATACCCGGCTCGACAGCCGGCCCGACCGCGAATCACTGGCGAGCGAACACCGCGGCCGCTTCCCTGGCCAGGTCGCTGAACGGCTCGCCACTGACGTCGACGACAACCTTGGTGAGCGAGGCGCCTACCAGCGCATGCGGCGCCGAGCCGGCCAGGTCCTCGGTGACGACTTCGGGACCGGATCGGCCGACCACCAGGCCGCCCCCACCAAGCCCGAATTTGCCCGGTTGGGTCATGATCTGGCCCTCCCCGACCTGCTTGTCGCGGATGTGCAGCGTGAGCGCGCCAGTCGTCGGCATCGCCGTCCCTTGTCGCTCGAACGTCGCCGACAGGACGACGTGGCCAAGCGGGAGAGGCGCATCGGCGACGATCGCCTGGAGTTGTTCGCCGATGAAGTTGTAGGCGTACTTGAGGACCCCGTCCTTCAGGTAGAGCACGTGACCGCCGAAGCGCGATCCCTGGGCGAACAGGACGCCACTCGCGTCGGCAGACGCGATCTCGACTTCGGCCGCGATCGTGTACGAGCGGTTGCGGATATTGGGCGTCTGCGATTCAGGGACGTCGGCGCCGCCCGGAAAGTAGACATAGCGGTCGCGGGGTTTCGACATCTCGGGTCGCTGGGTCCCCAGGATGTCGACCGCCGAACGCGACTCGAGCGGCAACGCCTGATAGGTCCCCGCCTCCGCCCACCACAGGGCGATGAGCTCCTGGAGCTTGACCGGCTGTTCGGCAGAGAGATCGTGGCACTCGCTTGGATCCTCATCCGTATTGAACAATTCCCAGCGCTGCTGAGCAAAGTCGCCCCACGACTCGGGTACGGCCGGAACGGCCGTGGCGGCCTTCCAACCCTGATGCCAGATCGCGCGGGTGCCGAGCATCGAGTAGAACTGGGTCTGCTTCTTCGTCGGGGCATCGGCATCGTGGAAGGAGTACGAGAAATCGACCCCCTCGATCGGATGTTGCGTGTAGCCCTTGACCACGTCGGGCAGTTCCAGACCGAGCGTCTGGAGCAGGGTCGGGACGATGTCGACCGCATGGTTGTACTGGCGCCGGAGGCCGGGCTTGTCGATCTGGCTTGGCCACGAAACGATCAGCGGATCGGCCGTGCCGCCCTCGAAGTTCGCGTAGCGCTTCCAGAGCTTGAACGGCGTGTTGAAGGCCCAGGCCCAACCGGTCGGATAGTGATTGTAGGTTTTCGGGCTACCGAGTTCGTCGAGTTGCTTGAGGTTCTCCTCGATCGTGTCGGGGATGCCATTGAAGAACTTGTTCTCGTTGACCGAGCCGTTCGGTCCACCCTCACCCGAGGCACCGTTGTCGGAAACGAGCACGATGATCGTGTTCTCCAGCTGACCGGATTCCTCGAGATAGTCCAGCAGGCGACCGATCTGGTCGTCGGCATGGCTCAGGAAGCCTGCATATACCTCGGCCATCCGCGAGAAGAGCTGCTGCTCGTCGGCGGTCAGCGAATCCCATGGCCGGACCCGGTCGCCCATCGACCATGGCTTGCCGTCATGGCTCGTCGTTTCGGCGTACGGGTCGATCGGCGACAGGTCGGCTCCCGGCGGCAGGATGCCGAGCGCTTTCTGGCGCGCAAAGATCGTCTCGCGGATAGTCTCGTAGCCCATATCGAACTTGCCCTTGTAGCGTTCGATCCAGTCCTTTGGCGCGTGATGCGGAGCATGGGCCGCGCCCGGGCAGTAGTACAGGAAGAACGGCTTGTCCGGCGCGATCGCCTTGGCATCCTTGATGAATTCCATCGCCTTGTCGGTCAGGTCGACCGTCAGGTGATAACCCTCCTCTGGCGTGCTCGGCGGTGCGACCGGATGGTTGTCGTAGACGAGATCCGGGTACCACTGGTTCGTCTCGCCACCCAGGAAGCCGTAGTAGCGCTCGAACCCGCGGCCGAGCGGCCATTGGCGCTTGGAAGACGCGAGGTTCATCTCGTCCTCAGCGCAGAGGTGCCACTTGCCGACCATATATGTGTTCCAGCCGTGCTCGACGAGAAGCTCCGCCAGGTTCGCGTTCTCGAACGGGATATGCCCGTTGGCGTTGGGGAAACCCGAGGTCGCCTCGGTGATGCAGCCCATCGCGTTGGTGGTGTGGTTGCGGCCGGTCAGCAGGCACGACCGCGTCGGCGAGCAGAGGGCCGTGGTGTGGAAGTTGGTATAGGTCAGACCCTGCTCGGCGATCCGCTTGATGTTCGGCGTCTCGATCGGCCCACCGTACGGCTCCATCGCGCTGAAGCCGACGTCGTCCAGGACGATATACACGATGTTCGGCGAACCATCCGGGGCTTTGGGTTGCTCGTA
>SPCO01000018.1 GCA_004525275.1 Thermomicrobiales bacterium
GCTGGGGGCCTATCGGACCGTGATCGGCGCATTTTCGAGGCGGCGGCGGCCGCTCACCGGCAGACCGGCGTGCCGATCCTGACGCATTGCGAGGGAGGAACGGGTGCGCTCGAACAGCTACGGCTGTTGACGGACGGAGGCGTGGCGGCACGACACATCACCTTCAGCCACGTCGACAAAGTCGTTGACCGCGGGTACCACCGCGAGTTGCTGGGTTCGGGTGCGTTCGGGGAGTACGACCAATCGTTCCGCTGGGGCGAGACGCCGAACGGCACCCTCCAGGTCCTTGAGTGGGCAGTCGAGGACGGACTCGAGGGTCAGGTCGTGCTCGGGATGGATGCGGCCCGGCGTGGCTACTATCGGGTCAATGGCGGCTCGCCCGGGCTCAGCTGGCTGCTGGCCGGCTTCACGGATGCGATGGCCGCGCGCGGGTTCGACGCGGCCATGCGGCGTCGATGGTTCGTGGACAACCCGGCGCGGGCGTTCGCCTTCGCCCAGGTGACCGTGGAGGGTGACAGGTGACCGATCGACTTCTGACCAGCGTTGTCGGCTCGCACGCTCGCCCGTCCTGGTTCGTGGCCGGCATCGATGCTGCCGAACACGGTGCGTTCGGCCCCGCGGATCTCAGCGAGATGCTCGACGATGCGGTGGATCTCGCGATCCACGACCAGGAAGAGGCCGGGATCGATATCGTGTGTGACGGGGAGATGCGCCGGGCCGGTTTCTTTACCGCGGAGTTCTACCGCCATCTGACCGGCGTCCGACCGCTGCCCTCGGACCGGCGGCTTGGCGCAGGAGGCCACGACCAGCAGCATCGATTCGAAGTCATCGAGCCCATCGCCGCCCCGGACGGCCTCGGCGTCGTCGAGGAGTACCGTTTTGCGCGTACGCGGACGCAGCGCCCGCTCAAGGTCACCCTGCCCGGTCCATACACATTGTCCGGTCGGCTGAGTTACGGCCCGGGGCAGGTCTATGCGCAGCGTGATGACGCGGCCGAGGCCTTCGTTCCGCTCCTCCGCGCAGAGCTCGAGGGGTTGGCAGCCGCCGGGGCGACGTTCATCCAGATCGACGACCCGTCGCCGGCCATCCACCCCGACGCACCATCCGATTTCGCGGCCCTGTTCAACGCCGCAGTGGCCCCCGTGGTCGGCAAGGTCCGACTCGGCGCCCACCTCTGTTTTGGCAACTACCTTGGCCGACCGCTCGCGCGCCGAACCTACCGTCCGGTCCTTGACGCGATGCTCCGCTTTGACGTGGACGAACTCGTTCTGGAATTCGCCAATCGCGAGATGGCTGAAGTGAACATCCTGGGCGAGATCGCAGCGGCCGGACGGGACATCGCGGCCGGCGTCATCGATGTCAAGAACTACCATCTGGAATCGCCGGACGAGGTAGCCGAACGGACCGAGGCTGTGCTCGATGCCGGGGTCCCGATCGAGCGACTGACGCTCGTTCCCGACTGCGGCTTCAGCCAGACCGCTCGCTGGGCGACCGTCGCCAAACTCCGGGCCATGGTCGCCGGACGCGATCTGGTACTCGGTCACCACTCGTGAAACGCTAGAGGAGGCAACCATGGACGGCCACCGCATCTCCATGCTCGGCACCGGGCTGATCGGCGATTTCTACACGAATACGCTCCATGGCCAGCGTGGCCGGGACCGCGTCCAGGTCGTCTATTCGCGGAGTGAGCCTCGCGGGACGGCATTCCGCGACCGTTGGACCATCCCGGAGTCCATGACGGACCTGTTGGCGGCTGTCGAGCACCCGGAGACGGACGTCGTGGTCGTGGCGCTGCCCAATTTCCTGCACGAGGAGGCGGTCAGCCTCGCCGCAAAGGCCGGCAAGGCGGTGCTGTGCACCAAGCCGCTCGGGCGAACCGCCGACGAAGCCCGACGGATCCTCGAGACGGTCGAGGCCGCCGGTGTCTTTGGCGGGTACCTGGAAGACCTGGCATACACGCCCAAGTTGCTCAAGGCCGTGGCCTCCGTCAGGGCCGGGGCGATCGGTGACGTGACCTGGGTCCGATCCCGTGAGACCCACCCGGGACCCCACTCCGCGTGGTTCTGGGACGGGCGATTGACCGGCGGTGGCGCGATCATCGACCTGGGCTGCCACTGCATCGAGATCATCCGCAACTTCGTCGGCAAGGACAACCGGCCGGTCGAGATCCTGTGTCACACGGACACCCTGGTCCATCCGATCGCCGACGAGGACAACGCCGTCGCGTTCATCCGCTTCGAGTCCGGCGCGATCGGCCAGTTCGAGGTCAGCTGGACGTTCCGCGGCGGGATGGATCTGCGGGACGAGGTCGCGGGCACGCACGGGACGATCTGGATGAACCACTTCCTGCGGACCGGTTTCGAGATGTTCAGCGCCCCGGGCGCGGGCGGTGGCTACGTCGCGGAAAAGGCCGAGAGTTCGGCCGGCTGGCTGTTCCCGGTCGGTGACGAAGTCTCCGAGCTCGGCTACGTGGACATGTTCAGCGACATGTTCGGCGCGATGGACGAAAGCCGGGCCCCCCAGGAGACCTTCTATGACGGCTATGTCGTGAACGCGATCATGGACGCCGCGTATCGATCGGCGGCAGCGCATGCCTGGGAGCCCATCGTGCTCGAATGGCGCGGCGGCCAGACGGCCCGCATCGCGTCGACCCCGGAAACCTTTGAGGATCAGGTCGTGATCAAGCGCGAGATCCTGCCCGACGGCCGCCACAAGCTGATCCTCAAGGACCCGGCGACCGGCGACTTCAGCGACCGGGTCGTAGCCGGCGGCTGACGAGGATCAAGCCCGGCCGGCGGCGGCCTCCTCCGCTCGGGTCCGCCCGGATATGAGGATCAGATCCTCGTGCAGCTCGAACCAGATCGAGTGGTAACTGTCGACCCTGGGTGAGGCGATATACCGCCCATCCCCGGCGGCGGCGAGCCGGGCCGCGCGCCCCAGACGCGCGGGATAGAACGCATACCGCGCGACGGTGCCGACCATCGGCGCGAGCCAAGCGAGAGCGTCGTCGTGGAGAGCCTGCAGTCGAGCGAGCACGCCGGCGTCGTAGTCGGGATCCGCGTGATCGTTGATGACCTGGGATCCATCGACCTCGCGCATCTGCCAGGCCGTGACCGTGTCCTTCATCCGGCGGTCGAGGGCGACGAACGAGTCGAGGGCAGTGGCAGCGCGATCCATCCCGAAACGAACTTGATCCTCGGTCAGGAGCCGGCCGGCTGCGTCCTTGCCGGCCGCGCTGAGTCGGTACGAATCTGCGACGCGCTCGCAGAGGCCATCTTCGACCAGGCCGTCCAGGATCGATCCGATCTCGTCGGTGTCGCTGAAGAGCGCCTCCGCCAGGCCATCGTGAGCCGCATACCCCTTGAGTGCCAGGCTGCCCAGAACGGTGTCGACCGACACGGGTCCGAGGCCGCCCGCTGCAGCTGATAGAGGCGGGGGCGTGACGCCATCGCCATCGCCATCGGCCGTGGCTGGGCCATCCCCTATCGGGATTCCCAGGTCCTGGGCCCAGCCTCGGAGGATCGCCGCCTCGGGGACGACCTCGACCGACCCGGCGACCGCACCCTCGAAGATCTCACCCGTCGTGCCGTCGATCGTGATCGCGCTCCCGAGCGCGATCCGGCGGCCGTTGATCGACACCGCATCGTCGCTGACGAGGACGCTCGATGCACCGACGACCGCCGGGATCCCCCAGCCGCGCGCGACCACCGCGGCATGACTCGCCAGACCGCCGCGTGACGTCAGGAGGCCCGTCGACCTGGCCATCCCATGGACGTCATCCGGCGAAGTCTCAGCGCGCACGAGGATGACCGGCCGGCCCGACTCTGCCAGGGCGATGGCGGCATCCGGGGTCGTAGCGATCTCGCCTGTGGCAAGGCCGGGCGATGCCGGCAAACCGATCGCGAGGGGCTCGACCCGTGCGCTCCGACGACTCGATGCACGAGGGGGGTCGACCAGCAGCGATGCGACACGTTCGACCGCCTGTGCCCGGGTCAGCGGGAAACCCTCGTCCTCCGCCATGTCGATGGCGATTCGGAGCGCCGCCTGCGGGCTCCGCTTCCCGATCCGACTCTGGAGCAGCCACAACGTGCCGTCCTCGATCGTGAACTCGATATCGCAAAGGTCGGCATGATGACGCTCAAGCGTCCTGGCATACCGATCGAGCTCGTCGGCGAGCGACGGCATCCGGACCGCGAGCTCGGCGAGCGCCGCCGTCGGGTGCGTGCCGGCCACGACATCCTCGCCCTGGGCGTCGAACAGCACATCGCCGTACAGGTCGGGCTCGCCCGTCGCGGGGTTTCGCGTGAACAACACGCCACTCCCCGATTCTGGGTTCCGGTTCCCGAAGACCATCGCCTGGATCGTGACGGCCGTCCCAAGATCGTCGGAGATCGCCTCCCGAGCCCGATAGGCGCGCGCCCGATCGCTGTTCCACGAGCGAAACACGGCCTCGATCGCGGCTCGAAGCTGCGCCCACGGGTCGTCGGGGACGACATCCACGCCGACGATGTCCAGGAACATCGACTCGAACCGGGTCCGGCAATCGGTCGCGAATGCCGCGCTGGTCGAAACGGCGGCCAGGCCCCGCGTCGTCTGTTCGTTGAGGCCAAGGTTCAGGATCGTATCCATCATCCCGGGCATGGACTCGGGTGCGCCGGATCGGACCGAGACAAGGAGCGGATCCGCGGGATCCCCAAAGCGCCGGCCGACCCGCTGCTCCAGCTCCGACATATGGTCGCGGATCTCGCCGTCGAGCCCGGCGGGCCAGCCGTCCGCGAGGTACGCGGTGCAGGCTGCGGTGCTGATGGTGAACGCGGGCGGGACCGGCAGGCACAGATCCAGGGCCATGACCGAGAGGTTGGCGGCCTTGCCACCGAGCAGCGCCTTGACTTGATCGAACGTGAGGTCGAGGCGATCCGTCGAGGCGAAGACGTAGGTCACGGCCGGTCGCGCAGGGCGGCCCAGACGCGCTCCGGTGTGAGCGGCAGGTCCCGGATGACGACCCCGGTCGCATCGCGAACCGCCGCCGCAACGGCCGCTGCCACGGGGATCAAGGCACCCTCGCTCATCCCCTTGGAGCCATACGGTCCAGGACCGTCCTCGTTCTCGATCATGTCGCTCACGAGCTCGAGCGGCAGGTCCATGCTCGTCGGGATCCGATAATCGATGGCGCCGAGGTTCCGGATCCGACCCGCGTCGTCGTAGATGTAGTGCTCCATCAACGTGTGGCCGAGACCCATGATCGCGGCGCCGTCGTCCTGCATCCTGACCTGCAGCGGGTTGAGCGCCTTGCCGACGTCAGAGACGGTCACGTGCCTGATCACGGCGATGTCGCCCGTCTCGCGATCGACCTCAGCTTCGATCGCCGTGCAGTTGAATTCGAAGAAGGCTGCGCTCCCGCCAAGAGGATGCTCCGGGTCGGCCTCCTTGCGCATCTCACCGATCCCGATGAGTTCGCCACCGAGTCGTCCGAGGCCGCGCACGAGGACATCGGGGATGGGTACCTCGAGGTCGGCCACGCGGACGATGCCCCGCTCGACGACGATGGTGGACTCCTCGACGCCGTACAGCCGAGCGGCCATCGACTGGAGCCGGGCCTGGATCTCGCGGCAGGCGTGCAATACGGAGTTGCCCATCAGCACGGTCGAGCGGCTGGCTGAGGTCTGCTGGTCGTAGGGCACGACTGCGGTGTCGCCCATCACCACGGTCACCCACTCGAGAGGCGCCCCGAGTTCGTCCGCAGCGATCTGGGCGAGGACCGTGCGCGCTCCCTGGCCCATGTCCGACGTTCCTGCGTAGACCACGACGCTGCCATCAGCGAGGAGCCGGACCGTCGAGTACGAGAGACCGGTCGTCGGTCCCGACTTGATCCCGAACGCGATCCCGCGACCGCGGCCCGGCATCAGAGGCGTTCCCCAGCCGATGAGCTCGGCCGCCCGCCGAGCCGCCTGTTCCCAGTCCCCATCGGCAGGTGTGTCGAATGGGATAAAGGGGTCGCCGCGCCGGGCGAGATTGCGTAATCGGAGCTCGAGCGGATCGATGCCGAGGGCGACGGCGCCCGCATCGATGTTCGACTCGACGGCCCAGTTGACCTGCGGCGCCCCGAACCCGCGAAATGCGGTCGAGGGTGTGGTGTGCGAGAGAACGCTCCGAGCCAGGATCCGAGCCGCGGGGACGCGATACGAACCACAGCCCGGATAACTTCCCTTGCCGACCACGCGATCCGCGATATCGGCGTAGGCCCCGATCAGATAGTCGGCGGCGATGTCCTGGAACACGAAGGTCCCGTCCGAATGGAAACCGGTCCGAACACGGATCGTCGCCGCCGCCCGACGGACCGCCTGGAACGTCTCCTCGAGTGTCAGCACCAGACGGACCGGTCGCCCGGCACGGAGCGCCATCATGGCCACCAGGGGCTCGTACTTCGCGTGCTGCTTGCCGCCGAACGCGCCACCCGGATCGGGCGAGAGGACTCGGACTTTCGACAACGGCAGCCCGAGGATCCTGGACAGCACCCGCTGCAACCAGTTGGGATGCTGGATCGTGCTCCACACGACGATGCCGTCTCCGTCGGGCGCGGCCATGAATGCGTGCGGTTCGATCGCGAACTGGGTCACCATCGGAAAGTCATAGACGTTCTCGATGACAAGGTCGGCCTTGTCGGCCTCGAGCGCCTCAGGTTCTCCCCATCCGACCCGGTGCTCGCGCAAGACGTTCGTCGTGGACAGCGGGTCACCCGGCCGCACTTCTGGGCCCTGGACCAGCGGGGCGCCGTCAACGAGCGCTGCGGCAAGCGTGACGACAGCGGGCAGCGCTTCGTACTCGACCTTGACCAGGCGCGCCGCGCTCTCGGCGGCATCCTTCGTTTCGGCTGCGACGGCGGCGACGGGCTCGCCGTGATATCTGGTCTCCCCGACCGCGAGGATCGGCCGATCCTCGAACTGTGGGCCGAAACGCGGGATCGGGGTGGGCAGGTAGGCGGGCGTCATCACGAACTTCACGCCGGGGATCCGTTCAGCGTCCGTGGTGTCGATGGACACGATCCGGGCACGAGCGCAGTCAAGAGTCACGAGCTTGACGTGCAACGCATCGGGCGCCGCGATGTCGGCTACGTATTCCTGCTCGCCGGTGACCCGACCGTAGCCGCCGACCCGGCGGGGAGAACCACCGACGCGATCGTTCATCGGCCGGATGCCTCCGCGGTCCTCAGGATCGCCTCGGTGATCTGTTCATAGCAGCCGCAGCGACACAGGTTGCCGGCGATCCCCTCGTCGACGTCGGCCCGGGTCGGATGCGGATTGTCCTGGAGCAGGGCATGTGCCGAGACCACCTGGCCCGGGATGCAGAAGCCGCACTGGACGCCGCCATGGTCCAGGAATGCCGCCTGGAGCGGACTCAGCCGACCCTCTGAAGCCAAACCTTCGATCGTCGTCAGCGACGTGCCGTCGGCCTCGACCGCCAGGACGAGACAGGCATCAACGGTGCGTCCGTCGAGGATGACCGTGCAGGCGCCGCACTCACCGACGAGACAGCACTCCTTGGACCCGGTGAGGGCCAGGTCGTCGCGCAGGACATCGAGCAGCGTGTGATGGACCGCGACCTCCAGGACCCGCTCATCGCCGTTCACGGTGACGGAGATCGGCAGCCGCTGGACGTCGTCGTTCATGGCTGGGCCAACCGGTCGATCGCGATAGCGACGGCCCGACGACCGAGGACGCGGAGCATGGCCAGACGATACTCGGGGCTCGCCCGCATCGACCCCTGGGATGGCGTCGCCGAACTGAAGATGGTCTCGAGTAGCGCCGCCTTGGCCCCATCCGTGGCGCCCGGATCTGCCAGGACACCGGTCGTCTCCTCGACGAGGATCGGTCTTGGCCCGACGCTTCCGAAGGCCAGCCGGGTGATCCCGCGATCATCGACCAGGCAGGACATCGTCACCGACGCGAGGTCATGACCGCGCCGGCGAGTGCGCCGAAGGTGGACGGATCCGGTCCGATGGCCCGGGATCGGCAGTTCGATGGAGAGGGCCAGGTCCTCGGGCCGAAGGGCCGTCTCCCCGGATCGGATGAAGAAGTCCCGGATCGGGATGCGTCGGGTCCCGCCCGGGCCCGCGACGATCACGACCGCTTCGTAGATGAGCAGCGGCGTGGCCGTATCCGCGGCGGGCGACGCGTTGCAGATGTTGCCACCCAGGCTGGCCCGGTTGCGGATCTGCACCGAGCCCACGACCGCGGCGGCCTCAGCCAGCGCGAGAAACCGCTGTCGCACGAGCGCGTGTGCGGCGATGTCGGTCATGGCCGTGGTCGCACCGATCGTCAGCAGATCCGTCGTCGTCTCGATCCCCGGCCGGAGTTCGGGGATCCGCTTGAGATCCACCACGATCCTCGGCCGAGCTGTCCCATCCCGCAGGCGGATGATCAGGTCGGTGCCGCCGACCAGGGGGCGGGCGTCACGACCGTTCGCGGCAAGGAGCGCCAGGGCATCGGCCAGCGTCTCCGGCCGTTCGTAGCTGAATGCCCGCATCGTCGCCGAGACCCTCAGCCGGGTCTGAGATCGGGGTCGGGCAGGACCACGTCGCGGATCGCTCCGACAAGATCGTGATACGACTTGATGAACCCGCGCAGGGTCCTGACCGTCGGCCCGAACCCATCGAAACCTTCGCCTACGAGCCCATCGGGCTCGTAGGCTTTGCCAAAGTCGGGGATCCGCCTCAGGAGCTCGTCGGTCGCGCCGGGTGCGACAGGCTCCCAAATCCGCGCAACGGGCGCCAACCCGCTGCCGTTGAACCGGACCTGCCAGGCATGCGGAATGGTCAACACGACGTCGCCCCCGATGAGCTCCGTCCAGTGGAGCTGGTGTCGATACGCCGCGGCCAGCAGCCGCGTCCGATATCGACGCTCCTGAACGATGCCGTACGCGCGCTTGAAGACGGCGATGCCTGCCCAGTTCAAGGCGTCCGGGTGGATCGCGATGTCATCACGCTCGACGAGAACCCGCATCCAATCGTCGAGGCGCCCGATCATGATCGTGCAAACCGGCGTCATCCGGCCGGCGTCGCCGCCTCGGGCCGAGAAGGCGTCCAGGCCGCGCTCCACGGCTTCGGCCACGGCGATCGCCTGGGCGACCGTGAAGCAGACCGTCGCATTGACATTGATCCCGGACGCCGTCGCGAGCTCGATCGCCTCGATGCCCGCCTGGGTCGCCGGAAACTTGACCTGGATGTTGGCGCCGAGGCCCGCGAAGCGGAGGCCCTGTTCGAGCATCCGCTCCGCGTTCGGGAAATTCACCGCGTTCGTCTGTACGGACAGTCGCCCGGCGAGCCCGCCCGCCTCACGGAACACGGGCTCAAGGACCTCCGCTCCCCTGACCGCCATCTCCTCGACGACCGCCCAGGTGATGTCCGTTTCCGTCCAGGTCGGGTTCGCCTGGGCGATATCGTGCACGCGCGGGACCCAATACCCGTGCTCCTTGCGCAGGACTTCGAGGACGATGCTCGGGTTGGAGGTGGCTCCACTCGCGCCCCGGGCCAGCGCGTACTCCAGCTCTGCCGTGGAGCACGAATCGTTCCAGTACGCCGTTGGGGTCTCGCGGACCATCCGGAGCAACGGGCTGTCGATCAGGGCCGCGGCGGATGGTGCGGTCACCAAGTTCCTCCTCCAGCGCGGCGTGTCGCGAGCGCCGGACTCCTGTAGCATAATCGATTATCGATGACCCTTGGAGCGTCCGATGACCTACGTGGTTTGTGCGACATGGACCGTGAAGCCCGGCGAGGAAGCGGCCGTGATCGAACTGCTGAGCCAGATCAGTCTGGCGTCCGAGGCTGAACCCGGTTGTCTCATGTTCCGGGTCCATCGGTCGCTGGACGATCCGGCCACGTTCTTCCTGTACGAACAGTATGCGTCCGAGTCGGCCTTCCAGGCGCACGCCGCATCCGATCATGTTCGACGGCTCGTGCTCGAAGACGCGGTCCATCGACTCGAGTCCCGGCGGCGCGAACCGTTCGAGATCATCGACCGATCGGTCCACTGATGGGAGGAGGCGATCGCGTGCCCGCACCTGACGAGATCCTCGGCCGGTTTCTTGGAGACGATTCGTTCCCGGTGTCCTGGGCTTCAGAACTCGAACAGGACTTCTTCTGGGTCTACGACGACCTGCATTGCCCGCATCCGGTCAGCCCGATGTTCTTCGATATCGGCGGCTGGTGGCTGAGCTGCGACCACATGTTCCGGCGGTTCGGGACGCCATTTGCGGTCGACTGGCTGGCCAAGAACGTCAACGGGTACGTCTACACGACGCCGATCCCCGCCGATCCGACGATGCGGATCGACGCCACCGAATACAGCGCCCGGTACGGGGCACGGGTCCCCCGCGACGCGTACTACGCCTCGAAGATGGGTGCCTATCTCGACACGGTCCTGCCGGTCTATGGCGAGCAATTCGCGGACTGGTGGCGGGATCGGCTGCGGCCCGAGATGGAGCGCAACTTCGCGTATCTCGAGGCTCGCCTCGACGAAGCCGACCGGATCAGCCTGGCCGAGCTGGCCTGCTTGCTCGAGGACGCCATCGACATCCACGATCGGCACTGGAAGATCCACTGGATGCTCAACTTCGCGCAGCTGTCCGCGACGCTGGACCTGCGGGCCGTGATGGAGAAGACTCGCGGCAGCGTGGACGAGACCCTGCTCGGCCGTCTCCAGAACTCGGCGTCGGATCGGAACTGGGACTCCATCGAGGCCCTGTGGCAGATGAAGAATGAGGTCCGGGACGACGAGGTGCTCCGCGAAGCCTTCGCCCCGGACGACGCGGCCGACATCGTCCAGGCGCTACGAGCCACGTCGCGCGGCCAGCGGTTCATCGCTGAACGGATCGAGCCGTATCAGCGCGAATTCGGATGGCATGCCGTCTGGAGCCACGAGTTCATCTTCCCGACGGTGCGCGAACAGATGCAGCCCGTCGTCGAGCTCGTTCGCGGCTATCTCGACACCGACTACGACTACCCATCAGCGATGGCCGCGATGCGTCTCGACATCGAGGCCGCGGCGACCGAGATCCTGGCCGGACTGACCGGCGAAGCGCTCGAGGAGATGCGCGCCGCGAATGCGGTCAATCTGCGGATGGCGCCGCTGACACCCGATCATCATTTCTACATCGACCAGGGTGCCAACGCCCACATGCGCCTGGTCCTGATCGCGATCGGACAGAAACTCGTGGACGGAGAGCGCCTCGACCAGCCGGACGACGTCATGTTCCTCCGCTACAACGAGCTTCGTGTCCTGATCGGCGATCCGGCAGCGATCGATGCCCGGCGGATCGTGGCCGAAAACCGCGTGGCGCGGGCGACTGCCGAGCAGCTCCGCCCCCGAGACTGGATCGGCACGGCAACGCCATCTCAACTCGCGTTCCCGTATCTCGTCAACTGGGGCTATCCAGATCGCTTCCACCAGATGCAGTCAGCCGACGAACGGACGGTCACCGGTCTCGGGGCTTCGCCGGGCATCGTCGAGGGCATCGCCCGGGTCGTCCGAACGGTTGAAGAGTTCGACGAGGTTCGTGACGGCGACATCCTGGTCTGTCAGATGACCAATCCAGCCTGGGTCGTCCTGTTCACGAAGATCGCAGGCCTGGTTACCGACACCGGTGGGACGACCTCTCACCCGGCCGTGCTGGCCCGCGAGTTCGGGATCCCGGCGGTCATCGGCACCTCGGTCGCCACCCACCGGATCGTGACCGGGGACCGGCTCAAGGTCGATGGCTCGACGGGTCTGGTGGAGATCACCCGGGCCGAGTCGAACGAACCGACCGACCGACCGGCGAGCCCGATCGGGGTCTGACGTGGCACCCTCGACACCCGCTCGAACGCTCTCGCGCAGCCCCCTTGCGGACCAGGTCAAGGACCGGCTGCTGGAGCGGATCCTGAGCGGCGAATACCCCCCTGATTCGCGGATCGTCGAGACCCAGATCGCCCGCGAACTCGACACGAGCCAGGCGCCGGTCCGGGAGGCGTTGCGCGCCCTCGCGGCGCTGGGCGTGGTCGAGATCACCCCATTCAAGGGCGCCCGGGTGCGCCGGCCAGCTCGACGCGAGATCCTGGAGGCCTACGCCGTCCGCTCGGCACTCGAGTCGCTCGGTGCCCGTCTCGCGGTGCCCCGCCTCACCGACGCCGATCTGGATGAACTCGGCGGCTACTGCGAGGCGATGCAGACCGCAGCGCGTGCCGGCGATGCCCACCTGGTGGCCGAGTGGGATGCCCGGTTCCACGGCCGGATCCTCGAGATCGCCGACAACCAGACCCTGCACACGGTCTGGGGTTCGCTTGAACCGTTCTTGCGGACGTACATCACCCTCGTCGTGCCCGGCGCAGACCCACAGTGGTCGGCCGATCTCCATCTCCCGATCCTCGCCGCGCTTCAGGAGCGCGGGACCGAGGATGCCGTGTCGGCCCTGGAGCAACATTTCGCCGAAGCGAGCACCAACCTTGCCAGCCGGTGGCCCGACGAGACGGCCCCAGGCCTCGATCGGCCGGCGCTCGGCGATTCGTTGACCGGCGTCGGCACCGGGCCGTATCATCGATAATCGATGATGACGAACCAGCTCTCCATCTTCGAGCTCGACGGTCAGGTCGCGTTGGTCGTCGGTGGCGGCGGGGCCATCGGGTCCGCCCTTGCTTTGGCCCTCGCCGGTGCCGGCGCGAGCGTGGCGGTCGCGGGTCGGACCGCAGCGGCGCTCGAGGCGGCCGTTGCCCGGATCGAGGAGAGCGGCGCAGCCGGCTTTTCCGTCGTCGCTGACGCGAGTGATCGGGACGCCAGCGCGCAGATGGTCGCCCAGACGGTCGAGCGGTTCGGGCGGCTGGACATCATCGTCAATGCGGTCGGCGGTGGCGCGGGCAAGGTCCTGTTCGCAGCCGAGGAGTACCCGACCGACGCGTGGGACTGGATCTACGACCTCAACGTGCGCAGCACGCTGTATCCGACCCAGGCCGCCGTACGGGCGATGATCGCCGGCGGGCGTGGCGGAAGGGTCCTGAACATCTCATCGGTCCGGGGTCAACTCGGGATCGACGCCGGCTACTCCGCGTACGTCGCCGCAAAAGGAGCGATCAGCTCACTGACCCGTCA
>SPCO01000045.1 GCA_004525275.1 Thermomicrobiales bacterium
CTCGTCGGCGATGAGCAGGATCCCGTGTTCGTCGCACAACGCCCTGAGGCCTTGCAGAAACGAGCCAGGCGCGGGGCTGTAACCGCCCTCACCGAGAACCGGCTCGATCAGGATGGCTCCCACCTTGGACGGCGCGATGACGGACTCGAGAAGGGCATGGAGATCGGCAAGGCAGGCGCGGGACGCAGCCTCCTCGTCGCCTGCGAACCCCGGGTAGGCGGAGGGGTACTCCGAGAAGTAGACACCCGGCAGCAAAGGCTCATAGCCAGTCCGGTAATTGAGGCTTGAGGTCGTGACGCTGGTCGCCCCGAGCGTCCGGCCGTGGAAGCCGCCGCGGAACGCGATGATGCCGTGCCGGCCGGTGACCCTTCGGGCAAGCTTGATCGCGCCGTCGATGACCTCAGACCCGGAGTTCAGGAACATCACCGAATCGAGCGGATCCGGGAGCGTGGCGGCCAGCGCAGCAGCCATCTCCGAGACGGGCGCCGTATAGCCGAGGACGCTGACCGGCCCGATCAGGCGGTCCACCTGGGCATGGATCGCGGCCGTCACCCGGGGATGCCTGTGGCCAAGGGCCGTCACGGCGATGCCGTTGGCGAAATCGAGGTACGCCCGTCCGTCGGTGTCGTAGAGGCGATGGCCTTCGCCATGGCTCCAGGTCCGCTCGAGGTAACGGCCGAGAACGGGGGTCAGATGCTGGGCGGCATCGGCGGTCATGGTCGGAGGGGCTCCTTGTGGCCGGGAAGGTCGAGTATACGGGCGCCCCGTCGCGTACGATGCGGCCATGGTCGATTTTGCCCTCACTGACGAGAACAAGCTGGTCCGCGACGCCGTACGCGCGTTTGCCGAGGCCGAGATCGTGCCGCACATCCGCGAATGGGACGCCAAGGGTGAGGTCCACCGCGAAGTCTTCGAGCGGATGGCCGAGCTCGGGTTCCTTGGTGCGCCGATCCCGGAGATCTACGGGGGCGGCGGGATGGACTACCTCTCCTTCGCGATCCTGTGCGAGGAGCTGGAACGTGCCGACACCTCGTTCCGCGTCGTCCAGAGCGTCCACGTCGGCCTCAACTCGCTCGCGCTCCTCCAGTGGGGGACCGAGGAACAGCGTCAGCGCTGGCTTGTCCCACAGGCCCGCGGCGAGCGGCTGGCGACCTTTGGCCTGACCGAACCCGGGGTCGGGACCGACGCGGGCAACCTGACCACGACCGCCCGGCGGGATGGCGAGGTCTATCGGCTGAACGGACAGAAGATCTGGATCAGCCTGGCCGACATCGCCGACCATTTTCTTGTGTTCGCGACGGTCGATCGCTCAAAGCGACACAAAGGCGTGACGGCGTTCATGCTCGAGCGCGGGATGGCCGGCCTGACCACGGGCACCCTGCACGGCAAGCTTGGGATCCGGGCCGGCAACACGGGCCTCATCAACCTCGACGACGTCCCGGTCCCGGTCGAGAACCGGATCGGCGAGGAAGGCGAGGGGTTCCTCATCGCCATGAGCGCGATCGACCAGGGCCGGTTCACGGTCGCGGCCGGCGCCGTCGGGCTCGCCCAGGCATGCCTTGAGGCGTCCGTTCGGTATGCCCATGAGCGGCAGACGTTCGGCCAGGAGATCGGCGAGCACCAGCTCGTCAAGCAACTTATCGCCAAGATGGCGGCCGGCACGGAGATGGGCCGACTCCTGGTCTGGCGAGCTGCCTGGCTCAAGAATCAGGGCCTGCGCAACACGCGTGAGACGAGCCTCGCGAAGTGGCATGCCACGGAACACGCGGTCCAGGCGGCCCTCGACGCCATCCAGGTCCACGGAGCCAACGGCTATTCGAACGAGTTTCCGGTCGAGCGTTACCTGCGTAACTCCAAGGCGGCCGTTATCTATGAAGGCACGAGCCAGCTCCACACCCTCATCCAGGCCGACTACGCCCTCGGCTATCGCGAAGACCGCCCCCTGCGCTGCGAGCCCTGGCCGGCCCAGGGCTGGCAACCTCCGAGCTGATGACGAGGATCGGCCGGATCATCGTCATCCTCGGTGCCGGGATCTTGTTGGGAGCCACGCTGTTCGGCCTCTGGCATGTCGTGGTCGGCGGTGTCATCAACGGGAACGCCCGGGCCGGGCTGTTCGGCCTGGGGCTCGCACTGGTCGCCGGTATCACGCTGTCGGTGGGCTGGTGGCTGGCTCATCGGCGGCGATCGTTCGCGGCTTGAAGTCGGGCGATTCGCGACCGGTCCGGGATCTCGCCATCCGACCCCGCGAGGTGATGATCAGCGCCACCGCGCCGATGATCACGGCGCCGGCGAGGGCTGTCCTGGCATCGACCGTCTCACCGAGGATGATCCAGCCGAGGATGACGGCCACGACCGGATTGACATAGGCATACGTCGTCACGAGGGGCAATGGCGCGACGCGGAGCAGCCACCCGAACGCGGTGAAGGCAACGAGGCTGCCGATGATCGTCAGATACAAGAACGCGATGACCGATGACCGTGTGATCGCGCCCGGATCCAGGTCGGCCAGCTCGCCCGATACGACGGCCATGATCGCGAGGACGCCGCCGCCCAGGACCATCTGGAGACCGGTCGCGACCAGCGGTCGACCCGGCAGGTCGGCCCGGTGTGAGGCGAAGAGCGACCCGAGCGACCAGGCGATCGGCGAGATCAGGAGGGCGGTCAGGCCGAGTGGGTCGAGTCCGTCCACCGCTCCGGTAGCCGACGGACCGACGAGGATGGCGACCCCGGCGAAACCGACAACGATGCCGATGCCCGCCAGCCGCGGAAGCCGTTCACGAAGGAGGATCCAGCCCAGGACCGCGACCCAGACGGGCATCATCGCCACGAGCAGGGCTGCGATCCCCGACGGCACGGTCTGCTCGCCGAAGGCGACCATGCCCATCCCGCCACCGAGGAGCAGGGCCCCGACGATCCCGCTATCGCGCCACTGGCGCCTCGTCGGGACTGCGAACGAGCGCCCATCCCGTGCTACCGACCACGCCAGCAGGATGGATCCAGCGATAAGAAAACGGGCGGACGCCATGACGAAGGGCGGGATCGATTCGACCGCGATGGCGATACCGAGGTAGGTCGAACCCCAGACCAGGTAAAGGACGAGCATCGCCGCCCAGATCGGTGAACGGCCCTGGGCCACGCGCGGCAAAATTGGCATAGTTGGTTGGTCCAAGCCGGGAGTCTACGGTCGAGCCGATGCGCTGTCCAGCGGGTGTCGCGGCGTCTCCTTCAGGCCGCGATCGCGCCCGATCCGGGACGGCACGACCGGCACGGTCGGTATCCCGCGGAGACCGCGTGCGGGAGAGACCGGAACGGCACTCGGTGGGCCGCGCCGATCCGCCTGGCCGCGTGGCAGGTCGGCAGGCACACGATGTGCGTCGAGTCGGATCCCACATATCGGACACCGGACCGCCCGGTAGCTTCCAGGGCATCCGGATCGAGACCCTCGGCGGCCAGGATGATCCGCTTATTGACCGGGCCGCCAAGGGAGTACTGACCGATGGACCCATCCGTCCGGACGACTCGATGGCAGGGCACGATCAGGGGCACGGGGTTGTGGCCGAGCGCCGTACCGACCGCCCGGACAGCTCTCGGGTGTCCGATCTCGGCAGCGATCCAACCATACGGCCGGACTTCACCTCGCGGGATCTCCAGTGCCTTGGCCCAGACATTCTGCTCGAAGTCGGTATGGCCGCGCAGGTCCAACTCGATCCTGACCCGGCGGTCGCCATCGAGGCGCCGGGCGATCGAGCGCGCGAGCCGGTCCGGGACCTGCTCGGCGGCCCATGCCGCGCGGCGGGTCCTGGCCAGATGCGAAGCCTCGAACGTCGAGTCATCCGTCGAGGCCTCAACGGCCGAGACGCCGAGTCCGTTCCAGGCCACGATCAGCGGGCCGATCGGCGAGTCGAACCTGGCATACCGGTCAGCCAGACCCACATCGGCCATGACCCGAGGCAACAGGTCGGGTGGGGCGGCGACGCGCAGCTCGACCAGCGCCGACTCGATCTCTGGATCCGTGGTCATGCGATCACCTCCTCGCGGTCGTGCGCTGCGGTGAGCTCGAGCGCGTTGCGTAGCATCGCCAGGCCCCGGTGGACCTGGGCCTTGACCGTGCCTTCCGGTCGATCGAGGGCGGCGGCCAGCTCTGGATACGACAGCCCGTCCACGTGGCGAAGCACGACTGCGCTCCGGTAGGCGAGTGGGAGCGTCATCAGCAGGCGAGCCCACTCGCCAGCGGCATCTCGCGCCGCGACCACGGCCTCGGGGCGCCGCGAATCCTCGCTCCGTGGCTCGGCCGTGGCCGGCAACGCGACCTCGAGGGAGAGCGGACGCTGGCCGCGCGTGCCCTGACGGACCAACCGTGACCGACAGAGATTCAGCACGATGGTGGCCAGCCAGGGACGCAGGCGCAGGGCCTCGATCCGTGGGCCGTCGTAACCGGCCAGGGCACGGTAGGCGCGGACCAGGGCGTCCTGGGCGGCTTCCTCGGCGTCGCTCCGATCGCCGAGCATGCGCAAGGCGATCGAGTACAGCCGGTCCTGGTGGGCCACGACCAGGGCCTCAAAGGTTCCATCGAGGTCCCGGGCCAGCGCCGATACCAGCGAGTCGTCTGTCTCCATCATCCCCCAGAACCCGCGATCTTCAGCGAACGTTGCATGAGCCTCATACGGTACCTATCCTCCCCGTTCGGTCCCGCTTCGTCATGCGACAATCCGACGCGATGACCATCGACGACCGTTTCGACGACCTGATTGCCAGCCTGGGCGGATTCCATCGTTCGTGGCTGGTCTATCTCGGGATCGAACTCGGGCTCTTCACCCGCCTGCGGGCAGCCGGCTCGTCCGGCCTGACGACGCACGAGCTTGCGACCGAGACGGACTGCCGGATCGAAGCCATCGAGACCTGGACGTGGGCAGCGCACGCACACGACCTTGCCACGTTGGATGGTGGTCGTTTGACCATCGACCCGGAGGTCGCGGTCATCCTTCTGGACGAGACGCACCCGGGGTTCCTGGGCGGCCAATTCGTTCACGCGGCGACCGCGTCCCTCGACTGGGGTGGCATGCTCGATTTCTTCCGGACCGGCGCGCCGATCACTCAGCGTCCGGATCGATACCGGGCGGCGATCGAACGACTGACTGCCCAGGATATCGCCGTCTTCTTCCAGGAAGCGCTCGCTGCCGTCCCTCAGCTGGTCGCCGATCTGATGGCCGGCGGTCGCGTCGTGGATGTTCACTGCGGCGGCGGTCGCTGGTTGATCGCCATGGCCCGTCGATTTCCGGCCCTTGAACTCGTTGGCGTCGAGTTCGAAGCGGATTCCGTGGTCCGGGCGCGAACAAACGTCGAGAACGAAGGGCTCGCCGATCGGATCGCGATCCGTGAAGCCGGCGTGATGGAACCGGGAGGCGCCGAGGAATTTGACCTCGCGTATTTCCAATACGCGCTCCACCAGCTCCCCGACGCGCCGGCCGTCCTGCGCGCGGCGTGGTCCGCGGTTCGGCCGGGCGGACGCCTCGTCGCCCTGGACTGGCCGCTGCCCGCGAGCCAGGACGAATTCCGGACCCGGCACGGCGAGTTGATCGCCGGCATGCAGCTCGACGAGCTGTACCAGGGGACCGCCCTGGCGACCCGGGACCAGTTCCTCGCCTGGTTCGCCGGCGCCGATCTCCCGGTGCCGTTCATGATCGACCTCCCGTCCGGTGCCTCGATGTTCATGGTGGAGCGACCCTGACCGTCGACGCGGCCACGATGCGTCGGTTGCTCCTCCACGAGGGGCGCGTCCACGCCCGTCCAAGCCGAGTCCTGCGGGATCTTGGGGACGCGATCCTGCTGACCGATCCAGATGAACCGGAGCCGTTCTGGAATCGGCTCGAAGGGCTGCGCTGGCCTCGCGATCCGGAGGCGTTCGATCGGCGTTTGACCCAGGCGCTGGTCCAGTTCGCGACGCTGGCGCGCCAACCTCACATCTGGGCGTCGCCCATCCACGATGCTCCGTCCGATCTCGTTGCGCGCCTGGCGGCCAATGGATTTCGTGACATGGGGTCTGGCAACGTCATGGTTCTGACTGATCCGGGGCCTGGCAACGCAGCGCTCGCAGCCCAACTCGATCGAGGGGTCACCATCGAGCGACTGGCGCGCGTCGACGGACGGGCCGCGGAACGTGCCGCGGGCGAATTGGTCGCCGTCCTCCTTGATGCCTTCGAGGCCGATCCGAGGCGCGCGCCGGCCCTTGAACAGGACACCGTCGTATCCCTGGGTCATCCGTGGTTCACCCACTACCTCGTCCGCGTCGACGGCGTGCCGGCGTCCGTAGCCCGGCGAGCCACGTTCGAAGGAGCCAGCTACCTGTCGTCGATCGGTACCGCCGGCTGGGCGCGCGGCCGCGGGTTGGGCGGTCTGATCACCCGGTACGCGAGCGCCGATGCTGTTCGAGCGGGCTCCGATTGGACCTACCTGGGGGTCTTTGCCGACAATCGTGTGGCGATCCACACCTATGAGCGGTCGGGTTTCAAGCGGGTCGGTCGGCCCGCCCCGGACCTGCTCCTGATGTGATGCCCGCATCGAACCGACGAACCGTCCTGGAAGCGGCCATCGAGTCCGCCGCCGCGAGCAGCGACTTGCCCGGCTCCGAGGTACGACTACGCGGGCTCGGTTGGGCGACGGTCGATCTCGATCGAGCCGTCGATGAATTCGAGCGCGACCTCGGTCTGCCGAGCGGCACCTTCGTCGAGGCTCTCGAGTCGACCGCGCTCGGGGCGCGTTGTCGGGTGGCGGTCGACATGTTGGCTGGAATATCGGTTGCGCTCCTCGAGCCCTCGACCGAGGGTCGAGTGGCCGCATTCCTGGCGCGGTTTGGCGAGCAGTACGCGGTTGCCTGGTATGGATCGAAGATCGCGATCGTCGACGGGCTCACCGAAGCGCGGCCAGGCCCCTTTGGCGACGAGCGGCTAGTGATCGGCGGCCCGGGTCGCGGTCCGTACCGGCTGCTCATCGCATCCCGGCCGGGTACCATCGGGCGATGACAGATCACGTAGTCTTCTCCTTTCGCCGCGCCGAACCGAACGACGCAGGATCCATCGCGGCCATGTTCACCGATGAGGGATATCCGGCAGGCCCGAGCGACATCCTCGCTCGAATCGGGCGTTTCGCGACGGACGATGCCCAGGTCATCGTGGCCGAGCATGATGGCGCCCTCCTCGGGTTCATCGCCATCCACGTCGTGCCACGGTTCGAGCATGACGACTGGCTCGTCCGTATCCTGGCCCTGGTCGTCGATGCCGGCGCACGTGAGCGTGGTGTCGGTCGTGCCCTGATGGCCGAGGCGGAGCGGATCGGACGCGACCGGGGTGCCGCGTTCATCGAGCTGACCGCCGGTCACCATCGACCGGAGGCGCGTCAGTTGTATGAGTCGCTCGGCTACGACGCTTCCGTGACCGCATACCTCCGGAAGCGGCTCTAACGGATCGCGACCACGGTCGGGATCCTCGAAGGCCTTCGGCTGTCTCAGACGTCTCGCTGGCAGTAGCTTCGGTCCGACCGCCTTACCAGCGCTCCTCGCGAACCATCTCCCCGATATCGCGGCGTCCACCGGCGACCGCGGGCCGGGTCAACGCCGTCGGATCCGATGGATAGCCGAAGGAGAGCAGGTATTCGCAATGTTGGTCGGCCGGATAGCCCAACAGCCGACGAGCCAGATCCTGCTCGTAAACGGTCGCTGGCACGCTACCGATCCCGAGCTCCCATGCGGCAAGCATCATGTTCTGGGCCGCTTGTCCGAGATCGAACAGGATCGATGATGGCGCGTCGGGTCCGCGTGGATCGGGTGTGACCAGCGCGACCCCGATGGCCGCTCCCGCGAGATGTCCGGCCCACGGCCCGACCTCGGCGAGTTGACGCAGATGCTCGCGGTCACGGCAGACGATGAACGCCCAGCGTTGCAGGTTCTTGCTGCTGCCCGAATGACGGCCGGCGCGCAGGATGCGATCGAGATGCTCCGGTTCGAGGGGTCGCGCCGCAAATGTGCGGATGGCGCGCTTGGCTGCGATGGCCCCAAAGACCGGGTCCCGGTGATCGTCGGTCATCGGTCGCCGACCGGTGTCGCCGGATCGGGCGGCGACGCCTCTCCAGGTGCACCGGGCTTGGCCCGAGTGGCGCCTGGAAGGGCCACCTGGGCGAGCGTCCGGAAACCGCCCGGCGTGCCCTCGACCGCGGTGAATGCGGCTTCGCCATCGGGGATCCTCCGGGCATCGGTCGAGCCTGCCAGGCTCGCAGCCGTCTCGGGGTCGAACGGCCCAGTCATCGAGCGGCTCAAGAACGCGGCGACCGCCCGACGATAGCCGGCATCCTCGTAGAGCCACGAATGCTGGCCGCCCTCGACGATGAGTGTCAACACCTCGGCAGCCATGGGGTCGTCGGCACGGGCGGACCGGGCGGCGGTCGCGAGCCGATCCAGGTGTCCCGGCGGGACAACGACATCTTCGGAGCCGTGGGCCAAGAAAACCGGTCCGTCATAGCGAGCGATCGCGGCCGTCGCGCTGATGTCCCGGACGACATGGCCGCGCGGATGGAGATAGACCCGGGTCGTCAGCCAGGCCAGCGGATAGGCGATCGGATCCGGGATCGGGAGGCGGGCGAGGCGAAACGTCTGGCGGGTCAGGCGATACGGGTCGGCCGGACTCGACGTCGCCAGGACCGCGGCGACCCTGGGCTCGGCAGCGCTGGCAAGGATCGCTCCGATGGCGCCCATCGAGTGCCCGGAAATGGCGCCCGCGGTCACCTCGGGTCGGTCAAGGAGAGCCTGGAACGCGGCGAGCGCATCAGCGCCGAACTCACCCGCGCTGAGCGGTAGTTCTTCGGCCGGATTGGCACCGTGCCCGCGGACGTCAAACGTCAGGCAGTGAAAACCGGCGGCATGCAGGAACTGGGCCATCGGCAGCGTCCGATCCCGCGCGGATTCCCAGCCGTGAACAAGTACCACGCCGGGACCGGGCGCACCGTCGCGGGCGGGCATGAACCAGGCTGGCAGCGAGAGCCCAGCGGACTCTACGGTCGTGTCTTCGTAGGACAACCCGAGGTCCCCGGGGGTCACCGTTGGTGGGTTGCGACGGGGATAGCCGGCGCGCACCCGGTAGGCGAGTGCGAAGCGGTAGGCGAGGCCGAGCGGCGCGATCGCTGCAGCGGTCGCGAGCCCAGTACGTCGAACGGTGCCCATGAGAGTAGGGGACGGCACCA
>SPCO01000184.1 GCA_004525275.1 Thermomicrobiales bacterium
AAGACGATCCCGAAGGCGCCCGAGATCAGGAACACCAGATCGCCGATGGGGACGTGTGGGATGCTCGGAAGCGGGATCCCCGTCGTCACTTCTCCGACCACCTCGACCCCCTCGGCCGACAGGTCCAGGGCCGTCGACAGGACGATCCCGACGATGAGCGCGACGAGTGCCCCGGGGATCCTGGGCGCGAGCTGTTTGAGAGCGACGATGCCGATCAGCGAGCCGATCCCGAGGATCGCGGTATAGGGCTCGAAGTTTGGCAGTTCACCGGCCATCTCGATCAGCCGTTGGATGATCGTTCCGCCGACCGGCGGGATCCCCAGGAGGGCCGGCAGCTGGCCGATGGTGATCGTCACCGCCAGACCGATGACGAACCCGGTGACGACGGATGCGGCGAGGAATTGCGAGAGAAACCCGAGCCGAGCCGCCCCGGCCACGATCAGAATGAGTCCGACGATGATGGCCAGCCCCGCGCTCAGTGCGACATAGGTCGCGGTGTCCGCCGAACCGGCGATGGCCCCGATGACCGACGCGGACAGGATCGCGACCGACGAACTGGCCGTGACCTTGACGTGTCGCGAGGTGCCGAAGATCGCGTAGGCCGCCAGGGCCGCAAAGGCCGTCACGAGGCCCAATTCGGGTGGCACCCCGGCGAGCTTCGCGTAGGCCAGCGCGACGGGAACCATGACGCCCCAGCTGACGAAGCCCGAGATGGTGTCGAAACGCAAGTCGGACCGGTCGTAGCGCGGCAGCCAGGAGAAGATCGGGACGTACCGGGCGATCAACGCTCTCGCCGCCGCGGAGACCTCCGTCGGGGGGACGGATTCGCTGTCGCTCACCCGTCGCGGACGCAGCGGAACCCGACATTCCCGGCGGCACTGTCGGGCGTGTTCGAACTCCGGGAGTCGACTCGATAGCGGAAGCAGTACGAGTCATGGCACAGGTACGAGCCGCCGCGTTGTACCCGGTGGGTCCCGCTTGTCGGTCCACGATGATCGCCGGCCGAGGACCTCGCATACGACCCGGCGTCGAACCAATCGGCGCACCATTCCCACACGTTTCCGGTCATCTGGTGCAGGCCAAACCCATTCGGTTCGAACGAATCGGCAGGCGCGGTGCCCACATACCCGTCGGCGCCGGTGTTGTCGTTGGGAAAGGTCCCCTGGAACACATTCATCCGGTGTCGGCCTTCGGGCTCGCGTTCGGAGCCCCAGGGATAGGCGACACCGTCGAGTCCGCCGCGCGCGGCATGTTCCCATTCCGCCTCGGTCGGCAGCCGTTTCCCGCGCCACGCGGCAAAGGCGGTCGCGTCCGTCCAGGCCACGTGGACGACCGGGTGGTCAAGCCGGTCATCGATGGTCGACTGGGGTCCCTCCGGATGGCGCCAGTCCGCTTCATGGACCTGCCGCCACCACGGTGCGCTGGCCACCGCGCGAGTGTCGGGAAAGTCGTCGGGCAGGAGTCCGCCAAAGACGAACGACCAGCCGTAGCGTTCCGACTCGGTCACGAAACCGGTCGCCTCGACGAAAGCCGAGAAGGCCCGGTTCGTCACGGTCGTCCGGTCCATCAAGATGGCCGGGAGTCGAACCAGATGAGTCGGCTGCTCGCCGTCCGACGGGTATCCATCGTCCCGCGGGTTGCCCATCGTGAACGTCGCGGCGGGGATGCGAACCATCTCCTCGGGAGCCGGGGTCTGGGTCGTGATCCGTCGCAGCTCGGCCGCCCCGATCGCCGGCCGGAACTGTCGGCCCGCCTGTCTATCGCTGGCCAGACCGACGCCTGCCGGTGGGCTGCAACAGGCGTGGGTTGACAGCTCTGGCGCCGCCGGTTCGGGCTGCAACATGCCGGCATCGTACCAACTCGGCCCGCGGGACCGTAAGCTTGGGATCATGTTCGCGACGCTGCTCGGAGTCCTCCCGCGACCGCCGTTGCCCGACGACGCGTCGAGTGAGGCCATCGTCGAGGCCGTTGTCCTGGCCCAGGAGGAGGCCGGCCTGGATCCCATCACCGACGGTGGGTTCTGGGGAGACGCTGACCCGATCCGTGCCTGGCGGGCGACGTCGAACATGACCGATCGACTGGTCAAGCAGGTCTTGACCGGGCCCTACACAGCCGGGCGCGAAGGCGAGGCCAACGACTCGACGGCGAACGATCGGTCGGAGGCGACGCTCGCTCGGGCGACGCTCCTCAACGCCACGATCGGCGACCTCGCGGACGCTGGCTGTCCGCTCATCGAGATCCATGAGCCCGCAGCCATCGGGATCGGTACTGATCCGGCCGAGCGCGCGTTGTTTAGTGAGGCACATCTGCGGTTGCTGCACGGCGTCGATGGGACCCACATCTCGCTCGCGCTGACCGGTGGGAGCGCCCATGCCGCCGGCATCGAGACCATCCTGTCGGCGCCGTATGCCAGCCTGGCGGTCGACTTGATCGCGGGGCCGGACAATTGGCGGCTCGTTACGGTGACGCCGGCCCAGGTTGGGATCGTGTGCGGGGCCCTCTCCGCGGCCGCCGGCAGCTTTGACGGCCCGGAAACGCTGCTCTGGGCGGCTGGCTATGCCGCGTCCACGCAAGGTCGCGGTCCACAGCGGGTCGGGCTTGCCACGGCATCATCACTGGCCCATCTGCCGTGGGCGGCCGCAGTGCGCAAGTTGGGCTGGCTGGGCGAGGCCGCGCGGTTGGCCGACCTCTCGCCGGACGAGCGGGTCCAGGGAATGGACCCGCGAGCCGTCAGCATCCGGAGCGCGGCACTGGGTCGAGTCGATCCGCCGCGCACGCGTGCTCCCGATCCCGACCGCGATTTGACTTGATTCCGCAGCGCCACGGTGCCACCATCGGACAACGTTCCACCGCTAATGGCTCGGCAGCCGCATCCACCCCAGGAGGTCTTGCTCGTGAGCGAACACATCACGTTCGTCGTCAACGGGAGCACCCACGAACTCGATGTCGAGCCGCGACGTCTCCTGGTCGAGGCGCTTCGCGAGGATCTCGACATGACGGGCACGCACATTGGCTGCGACACGAGCCAATGTGGCGCGTGCACCGTCCACGTCGATGGCCGCCCGATCAAGTCGTGTACGATGCTGGCCGTTCAGGCGGATGGCGCCGCGATCACCACGATCGAGGGCCTGGCCGATGGCGAAACGTTGCATCCGATGCAGAACGCGTTCTGGGAGAAGCACGGCCTCCAATGCGGGTTCTGTACGCCGGGCATGATCATGGCCGCGGTCGATCTGTTGTCCCGCAACCCGGATCCGACCGACGCCGAGATCCGGCACGCGATCGAGGGCAACTTCTGTCGCTGCACGGGCTACCAGAACATCGTCGCGGCGATCCGGCAGGCCGCCGAGACCACGCGCTCCGGCGCCCCAGTCAGCGCATAGGGCGAGGAGACACGATATGACCACCGACGTCCTGGGAACCAGCGTCAAGCGGGTCGAGGACCCCCGGTTCATCACCGGCGAGGGCAACTACCTCGACGACATCAAGCTCGCCTCGATGGCCCACATGGCCATCCTACGCAGCCCGTACGCCAACGCCAACATCCGCTCCATCGACACCTCCGCGGCGAAGACCATGCCCGGCGTCGCGGCGGTCTTCGTGGGCGCGGACATCCCGTACAACCCGCTGCCTATGGCCTGGCCCGCAGGCGGCAGCGCCGGGATCCAGAACAATGTCAACACCCCGCGGACGCTCGCCACCGATAGCGTCAAGTGGACTGGTGAGGGTGTCGCCGCAGTGGTCGCGGACACAGCAGCGCAAGCGTTCGATGCCCTCGAGCTGATCGTCGTCGATTACGAGCCGCTTCCCGCCGTCGTCGACGCTGAAAAAGCGACCCAGCCCGGA
>SPCO01000007.1 GCA_004525275.1 Thermomicrobiales bacterium
GGTGCCGGGACGGTCGGACGCGAGGTCGTCGTGGCCTTGATGAACCGGCCGGACGAGTTCCGGGCATCGGATGGCGTCCCGATCCACCTGGCCGCTGTGGCCGTCCGCGATACCGCCCGTGGCGCCGCGCTTGGGCTTGCGAGCGAGATCCTGTCCGACGCGCCGGCCCATGTCGTGGCCGACGACGAGATCGACGTCATCGTCGAGCTGATGGGGGGGGACGAGCCCGCCCATACCCTTATCGCCGCCGCATTGTCGATGGGCAAGAGTGTGGTCACGGCCAACAAACACGTCATCGCCCACCATGGCCCGGAGCTCGAGGCGATCGCTCGCCGGACCGGCGCCGCGCTGCGGTTCGAGGCCGCGGTCGGCGGCGGGATCCCGATCTTGAGCGTGCTCGCGACTGACCTTGCGGCGAATCGGATCGAGCGCGTGCGTGGGATCGTCAACGGCACGACGAACTTCATCCTGTCGGCGATGACCGACCCGGTCGACCCGGCCGACTACGCGGCCGCGCTGGCCGATGCCCAGCGACTGGGCTATGCCGAGGCGGACCCAGCGGGTGATGTCGAGGGCCACGACGCGGCCAACAAGATCGTCATCCTCGCCCGCCTTGCGTTCGACCAATGGCCGGAGCCCGGCGCGATCCGGATCCGACCCGACGCGGCCGCTGGTCGCGCCGGGCCCGGGATCACATCGGTGAGCCTCGCGGATCAGGCCGAGGCCCGCGCTGCCGGGCGGGTCATCAAGCTGGTGGCCAGCGCCTCGCTCGACGACGATGGGACCATCCACGCCGCGGTCCTTCCAACCGCACTGCCGATCGACAGCCCACTCGGGCGGACGTCCGGGGTCTTGAACCGGATCGAGGTCGACGCCCAACCGGTCGGGCGGGTCGGTTTCGACGGCCCCGGGGCCGGTGGAGCGGCGACCTCATCGGCGGTCCTTGGCGACCTCGTAGCGATCGCCCGAGGTGGTGGCTCGATCTGGGGCGGGCGCCAAATGGCCGTTCGAGCCGGCCCGGTGTCAATGCCGGGGCACGATACGCTCGAGACTCGCAGCGGGATCCGGTATCCGATCGATGACTGAGGTGACCGCGGGCCCGGTCGTGCGACCGCGCCTCCTCGAGCACTACCGGGCCTTCCTGCCCGTCACCGAGGCGACTCCGCGGCTGACCCTCGGTGAGGGTTTCACGCCGCTGGTCAGGGCCGAGCGGCTGGGTGCCGCCCTCGGTCTGACCGACCTGTATCTCAAGGTCGAGGGCCAGAATCCGACGGGTTCGTTCAAGGATCGCGGGATGGTCCTGGCTGTTGCCAAGGCGATCGAGGCGGGCGCCGGGGCGATCACCTGTGCGTCCACCGGCAACACGTCCGCTTCAGCCGCGGCATACGGCGCTGCGGCCGGCCTGGAGGTGGTCATCGTCCTGCCGAAGGGCCAGATCGCTGTGGGCAAACTGCTCCAGACCCTGATGTCCGGCGCCCGTGTCGTGGCCATCGATGGCAACTTCGACCAGGCGCTCGCCATCGTCCGCTCGCTCGCCGAGCAGGACGACCATCCCGTGACCCTCGTCAATTCGGTCAATCCGCACAGGCTCGAGGGCCAGAAGACGGCGGCCTTCGAAGTCTGTGACGCGTTGGGACGAGCCCCGGACGTACTCGCCATCCCGGTCGGCAATGCCGGGAACATCAGCGCCTACTGGGATGGCTTCTGTGACTACGCGACGGCCGGGATCACCGATACGCGACCCAGGATGTGGGGATTCCAGGCCGCCGGTGCGGCGCCGCTCGTCGTCGGCCATCGAGTCGACCATCCGGACACGATCGCCACGGCGATCCGAATCGGCGATCCAGCTTCGGCGGTCAAGGCGATCGCCGCTCGCGACGATTCCGGCGGTCGGATCAGTGCGGTGACCGATGATGAGATCCTGGCCGCCTACCGCGCGCTGGCTCGCTACGAAGGCGTCTTCTGCGAGCCGGCCTCGGCCGCTAGCGTCGCCGGAGTGACGAAGGCCGTGGCCGCCGGCGAGCTGGACCGGGACACGACCGTCGTGTGCGTGCTGACCGGCCACGGCCTCAAGGATCCGACGACCGCAGAACGCAACGTCCCGCCGTTTCTCGAGGCCGACCCGACGATCGGGGCGGTCGCGGTCGCCCTGGGCTGGTAGGAGGATGAAGATGGGCCAATGGCTCGCCGAACTTGATGGCAACCGGATCACGGTGGAGGTTCCCGGGTCCTCGGCCAATCTCGGCGCGGGCTACGACTGTCTCGGGATGGCCCTCGCAATCACCGACCGGATCGAGGTCGAGGTTCGTGTCTGGAGCCGCGGCGAGGTCGAATTGACCGTCGAGGGAGAAGGCGTCGGCGAGCTGACCAACGACGGCGAGAATCGGTTCGTCCGTGGTCTGGAAGCCGCGCTGCGAGCCGCCCGAGGCGAACTGCCCGATGGCCTTGGATGGCGGATCAGGATGCACAACCAGATCCCCCTGGCGCGCGGGCTCGGCTCGTCGGCCGCCGCCACGGTCGGTGGCGTCCTGGCCGGCAATACCCTCGCCGGCGACGCCCTGTCGATCCCCGAGATGCTCCGGATCGCATGCGAGATCGAAGGTCATCCGGACAATGCGTCGGCGGCGATCCTCGGCGGGTTCGTGGTCTCGACCACGACGGCGACCGGGGTCGAGGCGATCCGGTTCGAGGCCCCTCGCGATCTGCGTGCGGTCATGTTCATCCCGGAGCTCCGGCTATCAACCGAGGCGATGCGGGCCGCCCTGCCGACCGTCGTGCCGATGGCGGACGCGATCGCCAACCTCGGTGCGGTCGCGGTCGGGGTGGCCGGTCTCGCGACGGGGCACTATGGCCTGCTGTCGTTGCTCACGACTGATCGTCTCCACGAGCCGTACCGCGCCGCGGTCTATCCGCAGCTGCCGGCGATGGTCGCGGCGGCCAGGGAGGCCGGTGCCCTCGGGGCGTGCCTCTCGGGGGCCGGATCGACCATCCTGGCCTTCGTCGACTCGATGGCCGGGATCACCCGTGTCGAGGCTGCGCTGGCCGCGGCCGCCGCCGACACGGATCTGGTCGGTCGGATCCAGGTCGTCGAGCCGCGGAACATCGGCGCTCGCGTGGTCGAGCGTACTTGAGCGTCATTCTCGATCGGTGTGCTCACGGATGAAGGCCAGGGACGCCTCCCAGGCCGCGTTGCTCTCGGTGCCGAAATCGGCGGCCTTGCGGTCCAAGAAGCTGTGCGGCGCGCCCGGGTACGTGATCAGCTGATGGTCGACGCTCGCTGAGGCGAGCGCGGTTTCGAAGGTTGCGATGTCCGCAGGTGGGATGCTGGCGTCCGCCCCGCCGAAGATCCCCAGCACTGGACACTCCATCGCGGCCGCGACCTCGGTCGGGATCGGCGTGCCGCTCGCGTGAGCACCGACGGGCGATCCGTAGAACCCGATCGCGCCGGCCAGGCCAAGCCCGAGCGTCGGCGTGCCAAAGGCAAGCCGACCTCCGTAACAGAACCCGACCGTGAATAGCGCGCTGGGTGGCCCAGCATCCCCGTTGCGCAGCTCGACGGCGCCTGCCCGCAGATCGGCGGTCAGGCCGGCGATCGTCGTGTGCTGGACATGGGGCATGAACTCGAAGGCGTCATCCCGCGCCGCGTCGACACCGGCCGTCCGCCCGAAGTAGTCGATGGCCAGCGCATCAACGCCAGTCTCCGCGAACCGAAGGGCCAGCTCCTCGTAATACGGATGCAGGCCGCGAACGTCGGGGAGGATCACGATGGCCGCTCCGCTCGGGTGGGCAGGCCGGGCCCGAAACGCGAGGAATCGGTTGCCGTCGGAAGCGGTCAGGACGATCGACCCATGGTCGAGGGAACCGCCGGCGATCGGAGCGATCGGTGGGCGACTATCAAGATCGAAGCACATTGGCGGCTCCTCTGTTGGTGACTTCGGGATGGTATCCGGGAACGCCAGAAGCCAACGAGTAGAATGCCCCGGCGATGTCTCCACCCCTTGTCGTCCAGAAATTCGGCGGTTCGTCCGTAGCCGACGCCGACCGGATCAAACGAGTCGCCCGTCGGATCGCTCGGGAACGGACGGCCGGCAACGACCTGGTCGTCGTCGTCTCGGCGATGGGCGACACGACGGACGAGTTGCTCGGGCTCGCGGCCGCGATCACGAGCGAGCCCGACCCGCGCGAGCTCGACGTCCTGCTCGCGACCGGCGAACACCAGAGCGCCACGCTCCTGTCGATGGCCCTCCACGGGCTGGGGGTCAGCGCCATCAGCCTGACCGGCGCGCAGGCTGGGATCATCACCGATGGCCGGTACGGGCGGGCCCGGATCGCGGGCATCGAACCGCGCCGGGTGCAGGCCGAGCTCAGGACCGGCAAGGTCGTGATCGTGGCCGGCTTCCAGGGCCAGAGCGCCCGCGCCAGCGACGACACCGAGATCACCACCCTTGGTCGAGGGGGTAGCGATACGACGGCCGTTGCTCTGGCCGCCAGCCTCGGCGCGGCTCGATGTCAGGTCTTCACCGACGTCAAGGGCATCTACACGGCCGACCCGCGACTGGTCGCGAAGGCTCGTCAACTACCCGTGATCGGCTACGAAGAGATGCTCGAGCTCGCCCACCAGGGCGCCCAGGTCATGCAGGTTCGAGCAGTTGAACTCGGTTGGGTCAATGGCATCGTCATCGAGGTCCTGAGCTCGTTCGAGGACGCGCCGGGTACGCTCATCAGGGAGGATCCGCTCGTGGAACAGCGCAACAAGGTCCGCGGCCTCGCCCACGACCGGAATGTGGCCAAGGTCACGATCGTCGCCGTCCCGGATCGTCCGGGAGTGGCTCGCTCGATCTTTGACCCGCTGGCGGAGGCCGGGATCAACGTCGACATGATCGTCCAGAACGTCGGCCACGGCGGCGAGACGGACCTCTCGTTCACCGTTCCGCGGGTCGAATTGGCGCTGGCCAAGAAGACGCTCGAACCGATCGTACGCGAGCTCGATGCCCGGGATCTGACGACCGATGCGTCGGTGGCCAAGGTGTCCATCGTCGGCGCCGGGCTGCACAACGCACCCGGCTATGCGGCGCGTATGTTCGGCACCCTGGCTGACGCTGGGGTCAACATCGAGATGATCTCGACGTCCGAAGTGCGGATCACCTGCATGATCGCCGAGGCGGACCTCGAGACGGCGCTCCGCGCTCTGCACGATGCATTCGAACTCGAGCGCCCCGAGCCGCTCGATCTCGGGTCGGACGCTGCGGCGGTCGGCTGAACGTGGCTCGCTGCTTCGAGAGCCGACCCGTGGTGCGTCGACGATGACCGCGTTCCTCGCTTGCCGCCAGCACTTCGACCGGGTCGGATCGACCAACGACGTCGTCCGTGGGTGGCTGGCCAACGACACGCCCGAGGTTTGCCTGGCGGTTGCCGCCGAACAGACGAACGGGCGTGGTCGGGCGGGTCGACGCTGGGTGGCGCCTCCGGGTGGCGCGCTCCTGCTGTCACTCGGGTTCCGACCGCACTGGTTGCCACCGGCCGACGTCTGGCGCCTGGCCGCAGTCGTTTCGCTCACGATGGCCGAAGCCGGAGAAGCCGTGGCCGGTCTCTCGGTCGGGACGATCCGACTCAAGTGGCCCAACGACCTGGTGATCGAGTCCATGCCGGCCATCGACAGCCCGGCCGTGATCCGCAAGCTCGCAGGTGTCCTCGGCGAGACCGACGGGCTCGGAACCGCGTCGCCGCGCGCGGTCGTCGGGATCGGGATCAATACGGACTGGGCGGCCGAGGCGTTCCTCCCCGAACTCGCTCGATCGATGACCTCGCTCCGAGTGGCGGCGGACGGGCGCCCGGTCGACGACGCGGCGCTGCTCGAGGCGTTCATCGACCGTCTCGAGCCACGTGTCGACGCGCTGCGCTCCGATGGTGCGTTCGACGCGGAGACGTGGTCGGAGCGCCAGGTGACGACCGACCGGGAGATCCGGCTCGATCGGCCTGATGGTCCGATCACTGTCCGGGCGACCGGCGTGGATCCGGCCAGTGGAGCCCTGCTGGTGGTGGATCCCGGGGCGCCCGGCCGGAGCCGGTCGGTCTTCGTCGGCGAGGTCAGTCACGTTCGTTTCGCGGATCCGACCATGGTCGGGGTGTAACGCGATGACCCGTCCGGCATTCTGGAAGGTGGACGCTCCAGAGGAGGAGCGCCCGCGCCGAACTCCTCGCCGGGTCGACAGCGATCGACCTCTTGTCGAGGCAGCGCAGGCGGACCCGGCCCGGTTCGAGGCCCTGTATCGGAAGTATCTGGCCCAGGTGTACAACTTCGCGTTCTATGAACTGCGCGACCAACACGAGGCCGAGGATGTCACGGCGCGGACCTTTCTGGCCGCGCTGGCGAGCATCGCCTCGTTCGAGGAGCGCGCCCGGCCCGCCGACGGAGATGGCGCATCCACCTTCCGCGTGTGGCTCTTCCAGATCGCCCGGAACACCATCGCCGAGCGCCGGCGCCGCGTGCGCCGGCGACCCGAGGCGCCGCTCGAGGCGGCGTCCAGCGTCGCTGCGGAGATCGATCTTGCGCACGAGGTGGCGCTGCACGACGATGCCATGGCTGCGTGGCAGGCCATCGGCAGGCTGCCCGATGACCGGCGCCGGGCCCTCGTCCTGCGCTTCGTTGACGAGATGACGACGTCGGAGATCGCGGGCATCCTCGGTCGCTCCGAGGGGGCGGTCCGCGTGCTCATCCACCGAGCGCTGCGCAGTGTCGCGCGCGATCTTGACGATCGACCCCAGTGACCAGCGGCTTCGCCGGACGGGAGGGCATCCAGGTCGATGCGCTCGTGACCGACGGCTACCTGGACTCCTTGCTGGCGGCTCACGCGCGTGGCGCCGACCACGCCCCGACCACCTCGCTGCCGGCCGATCCGATCCGATCGATCGCCGATCGCCTGGCGCGTGAACTGCCGCGATATCACCCGTCGTTCCGATTCGAGGAAACACTGGCCGCGCGTTTGGCTGAAGTCGCTCGGACGATGCGCAGCCAGGATCTCCCGGAGCGGCGCCTCAAGTCTCTGCCCAGTGAGATGGGCGAGCCCAACGACGGGGACGGGTCAGTCGATCGCATCGATGTGCACCTCCGTCCCTCCCTTGGGCGCCCGTTGTTCATCGGCAGTGCCGTGACTTCGGCCGCGCTGTCGTTGGTGGGGGTCGCCTACATAGCCTGGCGTCGCGGTCGGTCCGGTAGCACGAGAGCCATCTGATGCCGATCAAGCTGCCGTCCTTCCGGGCACATCGCGATGTGTACCCAGCCGATCTGTGGACCAAGTGCGGGTCCTGCGAAACGATGCTGTTCAACAAGCAACTCGAGAAGGCCTTGCGGGTCTGCCCGACCTGCGGTCACCACTTCCGGCTGTCAGCGGCGGCTCGCCTGGAGCAGCTGCTTGACCCGGGGACGTGGTCGGAACGGGACGCCGGGTTGCGATCGGTCGATCGCCTTGGCTTCGTGGACCAGAAGCCCTACCCGGACCGACTCGCCGCCGCGCAGGCCGCGACCGGGATGGGCGATGCCGCCGTCTGGGGCACGGCCGCCATGGGCGGCACCGCGGTCGCCGTCTGCGTCATGGATTTCGGGTTCATGGGCGGCTCCATGGGCGCGGTCGTCGGGGAGAAGGTCACCCGCGCGGCGGAGCATGCCCTCACCGCCCGCGTACCTCTGATCGTCGTCAGCTCGTCTGGCGGAGCACGGATGCAGGAGGGGACGCTGGCCCTCATGCAGCTGGCCAAGACGATCGGTGCCATCGAGCGCCTTCGGGCCGCTGGCGTCCCGTTCTTCAGCGTCCTTGCCGACCCGACGACCGGTGGCGTGTTTGCCTCGTTCGCAGCCGTCGGCGACATCAACATCGCCGAGCCGGACGCACTGATCGGTTTTGCTGGATCGCGGGTCTCGGCCGGGACGATCGCGCAGGAGCTGCCACCAGGGTTCCAGCGTTCGGAGTTCCTCTTCGCGCACGGGTTCATCGACATGGTCGTCAGTCGGCCGGATCTGCGCGACGAGCTGATCGGGCTGCTGCGTCTCGTGCCGGTACGCGGCCTCGACGGGGCCGCCGCCCGGTCGACGATGGATGGCGAGCCGGCGGGGTTCCGGCCCCTTTCCTTCCTGACGTCACTCGCCGAACGCGTCTCCGAGCGATCGGCCGGCGACCCGCTGGCAATGTCGACCGACGTCGTGCCGACATCCGCCGACCCAGGAGAAGCCATATGGGCCTCTGTCCAGCTTGCTCGCAATCTCCAGCGGCCTCGAACGCTCGAGTTCGTCGGCGCGATGACTGACCAGTTCGTCGAACTCCACGGGGATCGACTCTTCGGCGATGACGCCGCGATGGTCGTCGGGCTCGCCCGCCTGGGCGATCGTCGGGTGGCGATCGTCGGACAGCAGAAGGGCGCGGACACGGACGAGAACATCCGGCGGAATTTCGGTATGCCCCACCCGGAGGGGTATCGAAAGGGGATGCGGATCATGGAGCTGGCCGAGCGATTCGGTCTGCCGGTGATCACTTTCGTGGACGTCCCGGGCGCCCACCCGGGACCTGAGTCCGAGGAACGCGGGATCGCCGAGGCGATCGCTCGGTCGACCGGCCTGATGAGCCGGTTGCGAACACCGATCATCACGGTCATCACTGGCGAGGGTGGTTCCGGAGGCGCCATCGCGATCGCTGTCGGCGACGTCGTGATCGCCCTGGAGAATGCTGTCTATTCGGTGATCTCCCCAGAGGGTTGTGCCGCGATCCTGTGGCGCACGGCGGACGAGGCTCCCGCCGCCGCCCTGGCGATGAAGATCGGCGCCGCCGATCAGCAGACCCTGGGCGTCATCGACATCGTGGTCCCGGAACCGCCGGGTGGTGCGCAGACCGATCCGGCTGACACCGCCAAGCGACTGAAAGCGATCTTGCTGGATCGACTCGAGGCGCTCGATGGGCTCAGCCTCGACCAGCTCCTCGATGCGCGCTACCGCCGCTATCGGGCCTTTGGGTCCTACACTGAGACGATGCTCCCCGAAATGGCACCGCCCGCCGCCCGCGGCCTCGGCGATCGGCTTCGCGAACTCATCGATCCGGGTCGACGCGCGGTGGGGGCGAGCGTGCCGTCGTGGTCACGCGACGAGCCGCCCGCCCATGAGGAGGTCTAGCGAGTGTCTGAGCGCCTCGCGGCCGATCGATCCGCCGATCACGCTGCGATCGATCGCCTGAGTTCGGAGCTGCTGCCCGCGCTCATCGCCAAGCTTGGCGCGACCGGCCTCGGTGAACTCGAGGTCCGCGAGGGTGGCTGGCGCGTTCGCCTCCGTCGTCCGACGGGTGGCGGCTCCTACAACACTCGTGACCGGCGACCCGGCGACAAGGATCGATCCGTCCGGTCGTCCGCCCAGGCCGCTGCGAACCCGGTCGGACTCACGCCGGTCGGTCCCGGCCGGGACGATCGGAATGGTCGAGAAGGCACAGGTTCAGACATCGGACGGGTGGTCGCCAGTTCGCCCGCCGTCGGGACCTTCCAGCCCCGAGCCGACGCCCGGGCCGGGACGAAGGTGCGAGAGGGTGACCGCCTCGGTTCGGTCGACATGCTCGGCATTCCCCAGGAGGTCGTCGCGCCGGCCGATGGGGTCGTGGGCGCGAGCCTCGTCGAGCCGGGCGACGCCGTCGAGTACGGCCAGGAGCTCATCCTCATCGAATTCGCCACGAGCGCTGAGACGGAGGCCTGACGGTGTTCCGCAAGGTGCTCATCGCGAACCGTGGCGAGATCGCCATCCGGATCCTGCGAGCGTGTCGCGAGCTCGGCATCGAAACTGTCGTGGCCTACAGCACAGCCGATCGGGATTCCCTGCCGGTCCAGCTCGCCGACGAAGCGATCTGCATCGGTCCGCCCGACGCTCGGAGATCCTATCTGCTCGCACCGGCGGTCATTTCCGCGGCAATGCTGACCGGCTGTGATGCCATCCATCCCGGCTATGGCTTCCTGTCCGAGGACGAGGGCTTCGCCGAGGTCGTCGCTGCCCATGACCTGACGTTTATCGGGCCACCGGCCGCGATCCTCGAACGGTTCGCCAGCAAGGCCGGGACACGCCAGCTGCTGGGCGCGCATGGCCTCCCCACGATCCCCGGGTCGGACGGCATGTTGCGGGACGAGATGCACGCGCTAGACGAAGCCGAACGGATCGGCTACCCGGTCCTCATCAAGCCCTCGGCTGGAGGCGGTGGCAAGGGGATGCGCATGGTTCGCACCGGGCGTGAGCTCGAATCGGCCCTGCGCGTCTGTCGGTCAGAAGCCAAGGCGGCATTCGGAGACGACTCGCTCTATCTCGAGAAATGGCTGGACGAGAACCGCCACGTTGAGATCCAGGTCGCTATCGACCGGTATGGCCACGGCGTCCACCTCGGGGATCGCGACTGCTCCGTCCAGCGTCGCCACCAGAAGATCCTCGAGGAGGCCCCGACGCCAGCGCTTTCCGAAGCGGCCCGGGCCGATCTTGCAGAGCGGGCATTGCGAGCCGCGATCGCCGCCGGCTACGAGAATGTCGGGACCCTCGAATTCCTGGTCGACTCCGTCGGGTCATTCTTCTTCATCGAGATCAACTGTCGCATCCAGGTCGAACATCCCGTGACCGAGATGCTGACCGGGATCGACCTTGTCGCAACCCAGATCCGGATCGCCGCGGGCGAGCCCCTCGGGTTCAGCCAGGCTGACGTGGCGCTACGCGGCCACGCCATCGAGTTTCGGATCAACGCCGAGGATCCGGCCAACGGCTTCCGACCTGGAGCCGGCGTGGTCGAGCGCTACCACGCCCCCGGCGGCCCGGGGGTTCGGGTCGATTCGCATCTCTTCTCGGGGTACGACGTCCCTCCGTATTACGACTCGCTCCTCGGCAAGCTCATCGTCTGGGGCCCGGACCGGCCCAGCGCCATCGCTCGCAGTCGGGTCGCACTCGACGAACTCGTCGTCGATGGCCTTGTGACCAACGTCGCCATCCACCAGGCGCTCCTGGGCAACGAGGCGTTCCTGGCCGGCAAAATGACCACGAACCTGCTCGACCGGGTGGGGAGCGAGGCCATCCTCGCGGCGGCTGCCAGAGCTTGATGCATACCTGCACAGACCTCGCCGCACGTCGCCACCGCCATCCGGCAGACTGAGATCTCCCCGACCTGGAGTTGCCCATGACCGAGACCATCCACACGACCGGTGAGATCGAAGCCTTGATCCCACATCGCTGGCCCTTCCTGCTCGTCGATCGAATCATCGAGTACGACGCCACGGCGAAGCGGATCGTCGGGATCAAGGGCGTGACCGCGACCGAATGGTTCTTTCAAGGCCACTTCCCTGGTCTGCCGGTGATGCCTGGCGTCATGCAGGTCGAGGCGCTGGCCCAGACGATGGCCGTGTTCGTCGCCAAGCAACCGGGGTTCGGCGATCGGATCGGGCTGTTCGCAGGGATCGATGACTGCCGCTTCAAGCGCGTCGTCAGCCCCGGTGACACGCTCCGATTGGAAGTCACGATGGACAAGCTCGGGAGTCGGTTCGGGCGTGGCCGGGCGGTCGCGAGCGTGGATGGCGAGGTAGCCTGCGAAGCGACCCTGAGCTTCGTCATCCCGCCGGCGGGCGTGCTTCGATGACCCGTCTCGTTGCCCTGTCCGACGTCCACGGCAATGCGGTCGCACTGGCGGCGGTTCGCAAGGCCCTTCGAACCGAGAAGCCAGACCTCGTAGCGGTTGCCGGCGACCACGTCCTGAACGGCCCGGATCCTGCCGGGGCTGTGGACCTGTTGCGCGAGATGGAGGCGGAAGGGGCGGCCATCGTCAGCGGCAACACCGATGTCGCAGTGGCCGACTTCGACTATGCGGCCGCGTTTCCATGGATGAGCGATGGGGTGCCGGATACCTTCAGGGCCGCCACCGAGTGGGCCCACGATGCGTTGGGCGATGAGCGGATATCGTGGCTTCGGCGACTTCCATCCGAGCGTCGTCTCAGGGCCGAGGACGGCACGATGATCCTGGTCTGCCATGGTTCCCCGGGATCACAGACGGCCGGCTTCGACCAGGAGCTGGACCCCAGCGTCATCATCGAGCGGGCAAGCGGGACGGATGCCCGGCTTATCGTGTGCGGCCACACCCATATCCCGGAAGTCCGAGATCTGGGCTGGAAGCTGATCGTCAATGACGGTTCGGCGGGCTACGTCTTCGATGGCGACCCGACCGCATCGTATGCACGGATCGACCTGGTCGAAGGCGAGATCGTCGCCGAGATCAAGCGGGCCGAATTCGATGCCCTCGCGGTCGCCGATGCGATCTCGGCCCGGGGCCTGCCCGGCGACGTGTATCGCGCGGCCACCGTGCGCACCGGCAAGCTGGTTCGATGATCGAACGTCGTCGCGTCGTGATCACCGGGATGGGCCTGCTCACGGCCCTTGGCACCGATGTCGAATCGAGCTGGCAGGGGGTCGTCGCCGGTCGCAGCGGCGTGCGTCCCCTGCAGGCGTTCGACCCGGCGCGCTTGACCTCGCGGATCGGCGCGGAAGTCCCCGATTTCGACGCCAGCCACATCCTCGACCGCAAGGATCTGCGCCGGACCGACCGGTATATCCAGTTCGGCCTTGTGGCCTCGCGCCAGGCACTCGACCAAGCCGGATTGCCCGAGCGATTCGAGGGTGCTCTGGCTGAGCGAACGGGCGTCATCCTCGGGACCGGCCTCGGCGGCGTCGCGACGCTCAACGATGGCTTCACGATCAATGCACTGCGCGGCCCGGACCGGATCAGCCCGTTCCTCGTTCCCATGGGCATCCCGAACGTCGGCGCGGGCCAGGTCGCCATCCAATTCGGGATGACGGGCCCCAACTTCACGACGGTCTCGGCCTGTGCGACGGGCGGTCACGCCATCGGTGAAGCGAGCGAGATCATCCGTCGCGATGACGCGGACGTGATGATCGCCGGTGGTGCGGAGGCGGGCGTCGTCGAGGCGATGGTCGGCGGGTTCGCCGCGATGCGCGCGCTGTCCACCCGAAACGATGACCCTGGGGCGGCTTCGCGACCGTTCGATTCCGGTCGCGACGGGTTCGTGATCGGCGAGGGGGCGGGTGTCGTCGTCCTCGAGGCCCTGGAGCACGCCGAGCGTCGCGGCGCGACGATCCTGGCCGAGCTGGTCGGTTATGCGGCCACGGCCGACGCCTCCCACATCACGTTGCCGGCACCAGGCGGGATCGGCGCCGTCCGGGCCGCCCGCCGGGCCCTGGAGAAAGCTGGCATGACGCCCGACGAGATCGATCATGTCAACGCCCACGCGACTTCGACGCCCGAAGGTGACAAGGCGGAGTTGCAGGCCATCCGGACGATCTTCGGCGACTCGTCCGGGGACATCTCGATCACGGCCAACAAGTCGATGTTCGGCCACACGCTGGGTGCCGCCGGCGCGATCGAGGCGATCGTCTCGATCCAGACGATCCGCGAGGGCTGGATCCCGCCGACGATCAATCTCATCGATCCAGATCCCGAGGCGGCAGGGCTCGATCTCACCCCGAACACGGCAGTTTTCCGGCCGACCCGGACGGTGCTCAGCAATTCATTCGGATTCGGTGGCCAGAATACCGCCCTCATTTTCGCGAGATTCGATCGATGACGGACGAGCTGGCCGGCGCGGCCCAGGAGCCCGGCGACGGCGTCGATGCCGAGTTGCTCGCCCTGATCGATCGGCTGGCAGAGCTGCTGGAGCGCTCGGATCTTTCCGGGCTCGAGATTGAATCCGGTGGGACCGGACTCATCCTCCGTAAGCCGCTCGCCGACCCCCAGTCAATTTCCGGATCGCCGGCTGAGGCGGCGGTCGCCGCCGGAGCCAGCCCGGGGTCCAGCGGCGAGCCGTCCACGTCCGGACGCGATCAGCCCGCGACGGACCGACCCTCGATCAAGGCACCGCTGACGGGCATTTTCTATGCCTCGCCTGCCCCCGGAACGGCGCCCTATGTCCAGGTCGGCGGCGAGGTGGCGGTCGGCCAGGTGATCGGTTTGATCGAGGCCATGAAACTGTTCAATGAGATCAAGTCAGACCTTGCCGGGCGCGTCGTTCGGGTCGTCGCGGACAGCGGTGCTTTGGTCAAGGCCAAGCAGGCGCTCATCGAGGTAGACCCGCTATGAGCGGACCGCCGATCCGGGCGCACGTGACGGGCTGGGGCCGGTACGCTCCGGCTCAGGTCCTGACGAACCACGATCTGGAGCAGATGGTGGAGACGTCGGATGAATGGATCGTCTCGCGCACGGGGATCCGCGAGCGACGGGTCGCGGCCGCGGACGAAACGACCGCCTCGATGGCCGCTGTCGCCAGCATGCGTGCGATCCGTACGGCCGGCATCGATCCGGATGAGATCGACCTGATCCTGCTGGCGACGCTCACGCCCGACTATTGGATGCCATCGACGGCCGCGCTGGTCAAGGAGGCCATCGGCAACACCCGCGCCGCAGCGATGGATGTGGCGGCCGCCTGCTCCGGGTTCGTCTACGCGTATGCGACCGCCCAGGCCTACATCACCAGTGGCATGGCCCGCCATGTACTCGTCATCGGGGCGGAGCCGCTGACCCGGTTCCTCGATTACACGGATCGCAACACCTGCATCCTTTTCGGGGATGGTGCCGGCGCGGTCGTCCTGTCCGCATCGGACGAGCCGGGTGGCGCACTTGGCATCGAGATGACGACCGAGCCGCAGGGCGCCTACATGATCTGGCTGCCGGCTGGCGGCGCCAAGAGCCCACCTTCGTCGAAGACCATCGCCCGCGGCGAGCACTTCATCCGGATGGAGGGCAAGGAAACCTATCGGTTCGCGACGCGGACACTGGCCTCGACGGCGCTGACGTCGATCCAACGGTCCGGGCTTGAGCCCGCGGATATCGCCCTGTTCATCCCCCATCAGGCCAATATCAGGATCATCGAGGCGGTGGCCAAGGGTCTCGACCTGCCGATGGAGCGGATGTTCGTGAACCTCGACAAATACGGGAACACGTCTGCCGCATCCGTCCCAATGGCCCTCGCGGAGGCGGTCAATGGGGGGCGAGTCAAGGTCGGGGACCGGATCGTCATCGTCGCCTTCGGAGCCGGGTTCACCTCGGGTGCCGTGACCATCGAATGGACGGCCGACCCGGCCCGGGGCATCGCCGGTGATGCGGCCGTTCGCCCGGACGAGATCAAGGTCCGATTGCCCGTCGATTGGGATTCGGTCGACCCGATCCCCGATGCGCTCGCGGAGGTCATGCGCCGGCCCGGGCTGGTCGATGTCCCCCTCGATGATGTCGTGCCCGGCGATCTCGGACTGCCGGCCCAGGAGGTTCGTTCATGATCGATCTAACCGGCAAGATCGCGCTGGTGACCGGCGGCTCGCGTGGGATCGGAAGGGCGATCGCGACCCGTCTTGCCGAGCAGGGCGCGGACGTGGCATTCACCTACAAGGGCAATGCCAGCGCGGCGGCTGAGGCGGTCGGTCTGGTCGAAGCGTATGGGCACCGGGCTGTCGCCATCCAGGGCGATGCATCCAAGGTTGAGACCGCCGAGGCCGTCGTCAAGGCGGTGCTGGAGACCTTCGGCAAGATCGACATCCTGGTCAACAATGCGGGGGTCACCCGCGACGACCTGATGATGCGGATGTCCGAGGCCGCCTGGCGCGAGGTCCTCGAGACCAACCTGTTCGGTGCGTTCTACATGACCAAGGCGGTCACCCGCCCGATGCTCAGGGCCCGTTCGGGACGGATCATCAACATCACCTCCGTCTCCGGTCAGGCGGGACAGACCGGGCAGGCGAACTATTCGGCGGCGAAGGCCGGGCTCATCGGTCTGACCAAGGCAGCGGCGCGCGAGCTGGCCAGCCGGTCGATCACGGTCAACGCCGTGGCCCCGGGTTTCGTGCTGACCGAGCTCACCCGCGATCTACCCGACGCTCTCAAGGACGAGATCACCTCCCGCACGCCGCTCGGGCGATTCGGCGAGACGACCGAGGTCGCGAATGCGGTGGCCTTTCTGGCGTCGGACGAAGCTGGCTACATCACCGGCCAGATCCTGGCGGTCGATGGCGGCCTCGTGATGATGTAGGTCGGGTGTAGGCTGCCCAGATGCGTGTCACGCAATATCGGATCGAGGGTCTCGGACACCTGTCGACTCTCATCATCGATGAATCCGCGGGCGTCGCCGCGGTCGTGGATCCGCGCCGTGATGTCGACATCTACCTCGAGGCGGCCCGGGCCGCTGACGTCCGGATCACTGACGTCCTCGAGACCCACCTCCACAACGACTACGTGTCGGGCGGCCGCGAACTCGCGAGCCTGACCGGCGCACGCCATGGCATCGGCGCAGGCGCCGAACTCGAGCACGAGCATCGGCCCCTGCGCGACGGTGACGCCGTCGATGTCGGATCGATCCGCTTCCGCGCGCTCGATACGCCCGGCCACACGCCCGAGCACGTCAGCTATGCGGCGGCCGACCTCACCCGAGCCGATGAGCCTTTCCTGTTGTTGACCGGTGGCTCGCTGCTCGTCGGGGCCGTGGGCCGGACCGATCTTCTTGGGGCGGAGCACGCCCGAGAGTACGCGTCCGCGATGTACCGATCGCTCCATGACGTCCTGTTGGCCCACGAGGATTCGGTGATGGTCTATCCGACCCACGGCGCCGGATCGCTGTGCTCGACGGGCATCGCGTCGACTTCGTGGTCGACGGTCGGATACGAGCGCCGGCATGACCCGTTGCTGGCCCCCATGGAGGTTGACGCGTTCGCCCGAGCCCTCCTGTCCGGGCAGCCGTCCGTCCCGCGCTACTTCGCCCGGATGCGCCCGATCAATCAAGCCGGGCCGGCGCTCCTCGGGGGCAAGGTCCCGGAAATCCGCCCGCTGTCGGGCCAGGGCCTTGCGACAGCGCTGGCCGGCGATGCGTTGGTCATCGACGCCCGCTCGCCAGTCGCCTACGCCAGGGCGCACGTGCCCGGTTCGATCTCCATCCCCGCTGGTTCGTCGTTCGGGACCTGGCTCGGCTGGATCGTGGATCCGGATCGGCCGAGCGTCCTGCTCGTCGACAGTGTCGGGGACCTGGATGACCTGTCTCGCCAGGCCCTCCGCATCGGGTTCGATTCGATGGTCGGCCATATCGACGGTGGCTTGGCGGCATGGCGGCAGGCCGGGCGACCGCTCGAGGCGGGCTCACTGCTCCCGGTCCGCGATCTGGCCGGGCATCTATCGAGCGGGCCCGACGCCCCACTGCTGATCGATGTCCGGCAGGCATCCGAGTACGAGTCGGGCCACGTTCCAGGGTCGGTCCATATCGGGGCGGGGGACTTGCCCGGGACATTGGCTGCGTTGTCGCGAGACCAGCCGGTCATGACGATCTGCGCCAGCGGGTACCGGGCCAGCCTCGCCGCGTCGCTGTTGCGCGTGGCGGGCTTCCAGCACGTGGCCAGTGTCTCGGATGGTGTCCCGGGTTGGCTGGCAGCTGGCTATCCGCTCGAGTATGGGCCGATGGCATTGGGCGGGCCGCTGTCCTAGAGCCCTGGTCTACACGCGGGCAGGAACCCGGTTTGGCACGAAGGTCCCGCGCTCATCCGGGACCTCTGGCGGCTCCGCCCGGCCTGGAGCGCATGACACCATCCGGGTATGCGCACGCGTCACGAGGTTTCGGGGGAGCCCGTGTCGCCGGATGCCTCGTCGCGGGCGACCGTGATGGAGGAGTCGGCGACGTCTTCGGGCGGCTCGATCTTCCGCAGATTCGTCGGCGGTGAGGGACCCGCTTCGGAACCATGGGTCCAACCACGGACTCCCCCGGTGCTTCCCACCGGACTGCGCGGGGTGCGCGGGCTTGAAACCGAACTTGCCGACCGCCTGGACACGGTGCTCGGGATCGCCGGCCGGCTCGCGGCATCGCACGACCGGGCCGAACTCTTCCGGATGATCGTCGATGAGACGAACCGCGTGCTGCGGGCCGACGTGACGATGATCCGGACGCTCCATGAGGATCGACTGGAAGTCGCCGCCTGGGCCGGTCTGTCCGACGAGATCGCCCAAGGCCTGCCGGTCCTTGGCCGAGACGAAGGCTGGATCGGAGAAGTGCTGCGGACGGGTCACGCGCTGGCATTCTTCGACGTTCGAAAGCAACGGCCATACGGGACCGAGCCCTACGAGGGCACACTCGAGATCGCCGGCCACCTGACGGCTCCGCTCATCCACCGCGACCGAGTGATCGGAGCTCTCTCGGCGATGACCCGCGAGCCACGAGCCTGGACCAGTGGCGACGTCGCGTTCGTGACCGCGCTCGCGACACACGCCGCCATCGCCCTGAGTAATGCCGGTCTGTTCGAACAGACGGAAGCGCGGGCAGCTCAGCTCGAGGTTCTCCAGGCGGCGTCGGCTCGGATGGGCCGTTCGACCACCGTCGACGAAGTCGCCCGCACGGTGGTCGAAGAGACCCAGCGGATCATCGATTATCACAACGCGCGGGTGTACCTGGTCGAACCCTCGGGCGATGTCGTCCCCATCGCCTTCGAAGGTCGGCTGGGCGCCTATCAGCAGGTCGACATGGGGCTCCTGCGCTGCCGGCTTGGCGAGGGCTTCACCGGTTGGGTGGCCATGCACGGCGAACCGATCCTGGCCAACGATGCCAATCACGATCGGCGCGGCGCGACGATCGCCGGGACGGATGTCGTCGATGAGTCGATGCTCGTGGTGCCGATGCGCTCGGATGGCCAGACCATCGGCGTCATCACCCTCAGCAAGCTGGGACTCGATGGGTTCGGATCGGACGATCTGCGCCTGTTGGGGATCCTTGCCGACCAGGCGGCCAGCGCGATCGGCTCGGCTCGCCTCTTGGGCCGCACCCAGGATCTCGCCGGCGAGCTGCGTCGACTCCTGGCGATGAGCGCCGAACTCTCCGGGAGCCTTGATCCGCGCCAGGTCGCCGAACTCATGGCCGGCCATCTCGCGACCGCGATGGGCGTCCCGGAATGTGTCATCAGCTATTGGGATCGGGCCGAAGGCCGGCTCGAGTCGCTGGGCTACTACCCGGCTCAGCCCCTCCACGAGATCGAGCCATATTTCGCGGTCGGGGGGTTTCCGGACACGCTCAGGGTCCTCGAGCAGCAGGCCACGGTCATCATCGACGTCGACGACCCAGACGCGGATCCGGCCGAGGTGGAGCTCCTCGTCCGCGATGGGAACACGATCCTGGCCATGCTGCCGTTGGTTGCCAAGGGTCAGGCGATCGGGCTCGTCGAGCTCGCGTCCAGCGATTCGATCACATTCACCGAGGAGCACCTCGAACTGGCCCGCACGATGGCCAATGAGGCCGCGATGGCGCTCGAGAACGCGCGCCTGTACGAGGAAGCCCGCAGCCTCGCCGACCGAGACCCGCTCACCGGCTTCTACAATCACCGGTTCCTCCACGAGCGCCTCGGGGAGGAAGTCGTACGGGCCCAGCGCGGACGACGCCCACTCAGCGTTCTGATGCTCGACCTGGACGACTTCAAGCTCGTCAATGACACGTTCGGTCACCTCTTCGGTGATCGCGTCCTGACCTGGACCGCCGAGTTGATCCGATCAACGCTTCGAGCATCGGATATCGCCGCTCGCTACGGGGGTGACGAATTCGCCATCGTCCTGCCCGAGACGGACGGGGACAACGCGCACAGCGCAGCCGAGCGGATCCTGACGGCGTTCCGGGAGCATGCGTTCGTCGGGGAGCAGCGTGGCCCGGTCCCGATCGGCGCCTCGATCGGTGTCGCGACCTTTCCCCTCGACGGGCGA
>SPCO01000219.1 GCA_004525275.1 Thermomicrobiales bacterium
CCCTCGAATGACTCGCGCAGGATCTGCTCGCGACCGAGGGCGGTAAAGAGTTCACCCTCGGTCGAGGCCAGGTCGATGTGAGCGGGTGCAACGTCGATGCCCTCGGTCTCGGTCGAAAGGATCACGTCGCTCAGCGATGACCGCCCGTCGGCAAGAACGTCCGCCATGGAGCGCTCGACCGTATTGAGATTGATCCCGAGACCGGCGGTCAGGTTCGCCTGTGGGTCCATGTCGACGCACAGCACGCGGTACCCCTCCTCGGCAAGCGCACCGGCGAGATTGATCGCCGTCGTGGTCTTGCCGACCCCACCTTTCTGGTTGGCGATCGCGATCACATTCGTCACCGGGGATACACCTCAAGATTCATGGGGCCCGCGGTCTCGGTTGCCGCTCGGGTCACGGATTCGCGTCATGGTACCTCCGCGAGTCACTCATGGGGTACCCGGGTTATCCACACGCTTTCGGAGTTGTTCACCGAATCTGTGGATATCGTGATGGGCGCGAGCCGGTCTCTTCCGGCGGATATGATGGTTCTGTCCTTGCGCAAAGACAGTCTGACAAGGAGCACGGTACGGTGTCGACGAACGCGGAACGATTCGCGCGTCTGGAACAGATGCGTGACGAGTCTCGACTGGGCGGCGGGGTGGAACGGGTGGCGCGGCAGCACGATGCCGGCAAGCTGACGGCGCGCGAACGGCTCGACCTGCTGCTTGATCCAGGGTCATTCGTCGAACTGGATGCCTTTGTGATGAACCGGAGTGCGGCGGGCGAGTCGTTCCTGGGCGATGGGGTTGTGACGGGTCACGGCGAGATCGATGGGCGGACCGTGTTCGTCTTCAGTCAGGACTTCACGGTCTTCGGTGGTTCACTCTCGGAGGCCTATGCCGAGAAGATCTGCAAGGTGATGGATCTCGCCATGAAGGTCGGTGCGCCGATCATCGGTTTGAATGATTCAGGCGGGGCGCGGATCCAGGAGGGCGTGGTCTCGCTCGGTGGCTATGCGGAGATCTTCCTGCGCAACGTCCTTGCGTCTGGCGTCGTGCCGCAGATCTCGGTCGTCCTCGGTCCATGCGCGGGTGGCGCGGTCTATTCGCCGGCCATCACAGACTTCACCGTGATGGTCGAGGACACGAGTTACATGTTCGTGACGGGACCAGGCGTAGTGAAGACGGTGACCCATGAGGACGTGGATGCTGAGTTTCTTGGTGGAGCGCTGACCCACACGACGCGCAGCGGGGTCGCGCACATCGCGGCACCGGACGAGGCCGGTGCTCTCGACACGGTTCGTGGATTGCTGGCGCACTTGCCACAGAACAATCTATCGCCTTCGATCGTCGTGCCCGGACTCGACCCCGCTGACCGGATGGATCCCTCGCTGGATTCTGTCGTGCCGGACGATCCGCGAACGCCGTACGACATGCACGACGTGCTTAGGCCGATCATCGATGACGGCGCGTTCCTGGAGATCCAGCCGGGTTGGGCACAGAACATCATCATCGGCTTCGCACGCCTGGCCGGGCGCAGTGTCGGGATCGTCGCACAGCAACCGGCCGTCCTTGCCGGTGCCCTCGACATCGATGCATCGGTCAAGGCCGCCAGGTTCGTCAGGACGTGCGACGCATTCAACGTGCCGCTCGTTACGTTTGTCGATGTTCCCGGGTTCCTGCCCGGCGTCGGCCAGGAACACGGTGGGATCATTCGCCATGGAGCAAAGCTGTTGTACGCCTACGCCGAGGCAACCGTGCCGAAGCTCACGGTCATCACCCGCAAGGCGTATGGCGGCGCCTACGATGTCATGAGCAGCAAACACATTCGCGGAGACTTGAATCTTGCCTGGCCGACCGCTGAGATCGCCGTGATGGGCGCGGATGGCGCGGTCAACATCATCTATCGCGATGAAATCGACGGCGCCGCGGATCCGGATTTGGAGCGATCTCGTCTCGTCGCCGCGTATCGGGCCGAGTTCGCCAATCCGTATGTCGCGGCTGCGCGCGGATATGTCGATGACGTGATCCGGCCATCGGAAACGCGCCCGAGACTGACCCGGGCTCTCGCGATGCTTGCCGACAAGCGCGACATGAACCCGCGCAAGAAGCACGGCAACATCCCGCTTTGAACGATGACCCGGTACGTTGTCTTTGCGCAAAGACGGGGTTGATCTGATGACGGCCTCGACTCGGCCGTTCAAGCGGGTGCTGGTGGCCAATCGCGGCGAGATCGCGGTTCGGATCATCCGCGCCTGCCGTGAACTCGGGATGGAGTCGGTCGCCGTCTATAGCGACGCCGACGCGGACGCTGAGCACGTCCGGATGGCGAGCCGAGCGGTTCGTATCGGACCGTCTCAACCGTCCGAGAGCTATCTCCGGATCGATGCGCTGATCGAGGCCGCTCGGTCGACCGGCGCCGACGCGGTCCACCCAGGCTACGGGTTCCTCTCGGAGCGTGCCGCATTCGCGCGCGCCGTCGAGGAGGCCGGGATCGTTTTCGTCGGACCGCCGTCAACGGTCATCGATGCGATCGGTGACAAGCTTCATGCTCGAAGGCTGGCCCGAACGGTCGGTGTGGATGCGGTACCGGGGACGATCGATCCGGTGCCGGTCGACCGGCCCGACCAGGTTGCCGAGGTCATCGACGCGGCCCAGGAGATCGGGTACCCGCTGCTGGTCAAGGCCGCGGCCGGGGGCGGCGGCCGTGGGATGCG
>SPCO01000091.1 GCA_004525275.1 Thermomicrobiales bacterium
ACCGTGGCTGAGGGGATCGAGACGCCGATCCAGCTGGAGATCGTCCGCGACCTCGGCATCGAGGTGGGCCAGGGTTACCTGCTGGGCCTGCCTTCCGATCGACCCGTCGCTGGATCCATCGATGTTCTGAGCCTTTTGTCAGCGAACGAACTCGCCGCCGCAGTTCCGTTGGCGTCGACCGCGAGCATCCGCGGGCAAGCTACAGCGCTTTGACCGCCGCCGTCAGCGCCGCCAGGCCATCCTTGGCATCGGCAAACAACATGCCCGTCTTCGGGTCGCCATAGAGCTCATTGTCGATCCCCGCATAGCCACGCCCCATCGATCGCTTGATGACCACGATCGACTTCGCGTGGTCGACATCCAGGATTGGCATCCCCGACACCGGCGAGCCTGGACGCCGGGCAGCCGGATTCGTCACGTCGTTGGCGCCGATGACGAGGGCGACGTCGCAGCGATCGAATTCGGGATTGATCTCCTCCATCTCCTTGAGCTGGGGATAGGGAACGTTTGCCTCGGCCAACAGGACGTTCATGTGGCCCGGCATCCGGCCGGCGACCGGGTGGATCGCGTACTTCACGTCGACGCCACGGGCCTCGAGCAGCTCGGCGAGCTCCCGCACGGCGTGTTGTGCCTGGGCGACCGCCAGGCCGTAGCCCGGCACGATGATCACGGATTGGGCGTAGGCCAGCTGGATGGCGACATCATCGGGGCCGATCTCGCGGACCGAGGCACCCCCGGCAGCCACCGCGCCTGCCGCCTCATCGCCACCACCAAAACCACCGACCATGATGTTGAGGACAGATCGATTCATGGCGTCGGCCATCAGCTTGGTCAGGATCGCCCCGGACGCACCGACGAGGGCGCCCGAGATGATCAGCACCGGGTTGCCGAGCACGAACCCGGCCATCGCCGCGGCCGTGCCGGTGAACGAGTTGAGCAGGCTGATGACGACCGGCATGTCCGCCCCGCCGATGGGCAGGACCATCGTGATCCCAAAGATCAAGCCCGAGAGCACGACGAGCCCAAGGAGCCCAAGGGTCACCGTGCTGTCCAGGTTCAGCGTTCCGGCCGCGCCCAGGATGAGCGTCGCCGTACCCAGCACGGCCACGACCGCGAGGGCGATCGTCACGAGCTGTCCGCCGGGCACGTAGATCGGCTTGCCGGCGATCAGGCCCTGGAGCTTGCCGCCCGCGATGAGCGAGCCCGTGAAGGTCACCGAGCCGATGAGTGCGCCGAGGACGACGAAGATCGTGGTGTCGAGCGGTGCGCCCGAATTCAGCCGGATGAAGTCATCGATGGCCACCAGCGCGGCCGCTCCGCCACCGACCGCATTGAACAGCGACACCAACTGGGGCATCGCGGTCATCTTTACTGACCGGGCGGTGTACAGACCCGCCCCGCCGCCGATCAAGAAGCCTACGAAGATGATCGCGAGCGCCGTTCCGCTCAGGCCACCTTCACGGGTGACGAGATAGACGAAGGTGGCCACGACCGCGATGACCATCCCGGCCGCGCTCAACTGGTTGCCGCTCCGGCCAGTGGCTGGTGAGTTCATCCGGTGGAGACCCAGCACGAAACAGGACGCGCCCGCCAGCCAGGCGATATAGACGAAGGTGTAGATCCACTCTGGTGACATCGACCCGCTCCTCGGCTAGGCCCCGGGAGCGCCGTCGGCGCTCTCGGTGGTGGCCTTGGGGGCCGTCGGCTTCTTACGGAACATCTGGAGCATCCGGTCCGTGACGACGTAGCCGCCGACGACGTTCATCGAACCGAAGACCATGGCGATGAAGGCGAGCAGGTAACTGACCGGGTTGTCTGCTTCCGAGGCGATGATCATGGCGCCCACGATGACGATGCCGTGGATCGAGTTGGCCCCCGACATCAACGGCGTGTGGAGTGTTGCCGGAACCTTGCTGATGACCTCGAACCCAACGAGGATCGCCAGCGTGAAGATCGCCAGCGAGGTAAGGAGTTCTTGGCTCACGCGGAACCTCCAGCGGCCGGGGCAGCCGGCTCGAGCAGTTTCTTGACCGGCTCGGACAGGATCTGGCCACCCTGGCTGATCACCGTGGACTTCGTGACCTCGTCATCGAAATCGAGATTGAGGGCGCCGTCCTTGACCATCCCGAGCAGCAGCGCGGAGATGTTCCGGGCGTAGAACGCCGATGCGCCGGCCGGCATGGAAGCCGGCAGGTTATCCGGGGCGATGATCGAGACGCCGTTGGCGGACTCGATGGTCTCTCCCGCCTGGGACAACTCGACGTTACCCCCGAGCGCGGACGCGGCCATGTCCACGATCACGGACCCGGACTTCATCTTGCCGACGGCTTCCGCGGTCACGAGGACGGGTGGCTTGCGTCCCGGTACCTGGGCCGTGGTGATCACGATGTCCATCCCGCCGATGACTTCGTTGAGTTCGGCTTGCTGGGCGGACCGCTCCTCAGGGGTCAGCTCCCGGGCGTAGCCGCCGGCACCAGTGGCGTCGATCGTCGTCTTCAGCTTCACGAACTGGGCGCCCAGGCTCTCAGCCTGCTCACGGGTTTCCGGCCGGACGTCGTAGGCCCTGACCACGGCCCCGAGGCGCCGGGCGGTGCCGATCGCCTGCAACCCGGCGACGCCGATCCCGAGGATCAGCACGTTGGCCGGCTTGGCCGTGCCGGCCGCGGTCGTCAGGAGCGGGAAGTAGCGGCCGTAGGCGTTGGCAGCGATGAGGACCGCCTTGTAGCCACCGACGTTCGCCTGCGATGACAGGGCGTCCATCGTCTGGGCTCGTGACAGCGTCCTCGGGATCGCATCCAGGCTGATGGCTGTCACGCCACGATCGGCGAGCGCCTTTGCGGTGGTCGGATCGATGAGCGGAGCAAGCAGGCCCAGCAGCGCCTGACCGGACCGCAGGTTCGCGATCTCGGTGGCAGATGGCTTGGCGACTCGCAGGATCGCGTCGGCATCGGCGTACAGCGCCTCGGTCGCGACGATGGTCGCGCCGGCTTCCTCGTAGGAGGCGTCGGGGATCGCCGCGCCTGCGCCGGCACCGCGTTCCACCAGGATCTCCAACCCGGCAGCCTTGAGCTTGCCGAGCACTTCGGGTACCAGGGCGACGCGCCGCTCTCCGGGCGCGGACTCCTTGGCGACGCCGACCTTCATGGGCACCACCTTGACTCGTGGGTCGGTACGGACCGCGGACGGGCGAGTCCACGGGGAAACGTGTGTGGTCGGTCGAAAGGATAGCGCCTGAGCGCTCCGGCTGCCGCCGCACCCGGGTTGCGAATGGGTGTCGGATGCGATTTGGGCGCACCCCCGCACCGCTGGACGGAAGGGCTGGGACCTCAGCGCGGTCGACACGTCGACGGCTGTCGCGCAGACTTAGGCGGTGAGCATCCCGGTCTCGAGACTCAATCACGCCGTCCTGTTCGTTCGTGACGCGACGGCGTCGGCTGAGTTCTATGGCCGGGTCTTCGGGTTCGAGATCGTTGCCAACGAACGAGGTGGGCGGGCGATCTTCATGCGCGCGCCGGGCGGGGACAATCACCACGATCTCGGACTGTTCACAGTCGGTCCGGACGCGCCGCGCGCGGGCAGGGGCTCGGTCGGGCTGTACCACCTGGCCTGGGAGGTTCCGAGGATCGAGGACCTGGCCGACGCCGCGCGCGTCCTGAGCGAGGCGCACGCCCTTGGTGGGGCATCGGATCACGTCGTGTCGAAATCGCTCTATGGCTCCGACCCCGACGGCAACGAATTCGAGATCATGTGGCGCGTCCCGCGCGATGCATGGGGTGAGAGCGAAGCGCACGCGGCGATCCTGCCCCTCGACCTCGCCGCGGAGGTCCGAAAGTGGGGGACCGGAAGGTAGCCGAGTCGGTGCCAGTCGAGGGGATGGAATTGACCCACATCCTCGTCGTCCACGAGATCGACCGAGCCCGCACGTTCTACCGCGATGTCCTCGGCGCGGAGGTCCACCGCGAATACGGCGGGACCTCCTGCGTCCTGCGCGCCTTCGGTACCTGGCTGTTACTCGTGACCGGTGGCGGACCGACCGAAGACAAACCGACGGTCACCTTCGAAGCGCCTGCCGATATCGACACCGTCAGCCACGCCATGACCATCCGGGTCCCCGACTGTCGAGCCGCCCATCAGACCCTCACCGGGCGAGGCGCGACGTTTCTAACGGCGCCGGTCGAGTCCGATTGGGAGATCCGCGCGTTCTTCCGCGACCCGGATGGTCACCTGATCGAGATCAGCGAGGCGAAAGCCCAGCCTTGATCGGGGCGATCCCGCTCAGTTGATCTCGAAGACCACCGTGACATTCGCATTCAGATCCTGCGTACCCGGCTCGACCGGTGTAGCCAGATCGCTGGCGGCGCCCAACCGCATCTCGCCGGATCCGTAGTAGATCGGCCAGTTCTGGGTCGCGTCCGTGATGGAGATCACCGTCCCCAGGGAGACCTTGGCGGCGTCCGCGAGTGCCTGCGCGCTCACCCGAGCAGCGCTGACGGCATCGGCTCGTGCGTCGTTCATGGCCTTCGCCGGGTCACTCACCTCGAATGAGATCCCGTTCACATTTGTCGCGCCGGCGGCGGTCGCGCCGTCCACGACATCGCCGGCCTTGTCAAGATCGCGCACGGTGATCTGGACCTGCTCGCTGATCTGATATCCGACGACCCGTCGGTCCGAACCCACCGCGTACTGCGGATACAGGCTCAGGTTGGTCGTCTTGATATCGGCATCGGCGATGCCCAGTGCCTTGAGCCGCGCGATGATCTGGTTCATCGACTGGGCCGCGGTCGCCCGGGCTGCCTTGACCGTCGGCTTGGAGACGGTCACACCGAGGTAGACGCGAGCGATATCGGGGACCACGGTGACGGTACCGGTAGCGGACACGGTGATAGCGTGCGTGGCCGGATCGGATGGGTCGGTCGGTGCGCCGCTGACCGGGCCAGAACGAACGGAGAGCGCGGCAACGGCCACGATGAGGGCACCGAGCGCCATGGCGCCAAGCGCGCGAACTGTTTGCGACATTGGGTCCACCTTCGCTGGATCACCGCCCGCGATTGGAGGGACGGCCGTACCGAGGAGACGACGGTGATTGGTTTTGAGTTCCGCCACAGCCTTCTGCTACGGTTCCACGGACGGCGTCGCATGACGCCCCGTTCGGCGTCGCCCTGGAGAGCGTGGATGAAGATCGGCCTGTACATCCGCCTCTTTGGTCGGCCGGGGATGGAGCCAGCACCGCCGAGCTGGCGATCGATCCGGGGTGAGGCCCTTGCCGCGGAGGCCGCCGGCTTTGACCTCGTCGTGCTCGAGGACGCGCTGCTCTATCCGGACGACGACGGGAATCTGGGACTGTGGGATGCGGTGTCGGTCGCAGCGGGTATCGCGTCGGCCACGGAGACGATCGGCATCGGCCATGCGGTCATCAACAACCCGTACCGGCACCCGGCCCTGGTGGCGCGGATCGCAGCGACCCTCGATGAGATTTCCATCGGGCGGTACACGCTTGGTATCGGGTTAGGCAACACGCCCGACGACTACCCCCGATTCGGGATCGATGCCGACCGCCGATATTCGCGATTTGCCGAGGCGATCCAGATCATCTCCTCACTCCTGCGCACGGGACGGGCGTCCTTCGAGGGCGAGTTCTACCACGCGCCGGCGGCCGAACTGATCCTGCGCGGCCCCCGCCCGGGGGGCCCGCCGATCGCGATCGCCGGCGGGAAACCGAAGATGCTCCGGCTCGCGGCACGCTTCGCCGACGAGTGGAACTGGTGGACGTCGGAATCCGCCGGGGCCACCCACTTGCAGGCGCTTGGCGAAGAAGTCGATCGTGCATGCGAAGAAGTCGATCGCGATCCCGCCACGCTCCGTCGCTCCGTGGATCTCTTTTCGGTGGCGACTCCCGGCACGCCGGCGGCCTCGTCCCCCGAGGCCCTCCAGCTCGGCGGCTCACCGGACCAGATGGCCGATTCGATCCTGGCATATGGCGCGCTTGGGTTCGACGAGGTGCGCTGCGACCTGAAGGTCAGCCCGGATGCGTCCAGGCCAGAGGCCATTGCCTGGATGGCCGACGTCGTCGCGCGAGTCCACGCCGGCTGATCCGAGGACCAGGTCGGAACGTTCCTGCCGAGGAAGACACGATCAGGGCAGAGGCGGGACCACGAGGCTGCGCAGGTCGCCGTCCGCCGGCGCGTAGAGGACGAGCACCGTCTGGGTACCCTCGCCGATCGTGATCGGGACGCTACCGATGATCGAGGCGTTCGAACAGTCGGGGGATCTCCCCGGAATCGCTAGGGTAGGCGTGGATCGTCGCGGAGGATGCAGCGTCCGCGACGGCTGCGCGCGCTTCGGTACACTCAACCACGGGG
>SPCO01000101.1 GCA_004525275.1 Thermomicrobiales bacterium
CCCGGCTGAGCCACGAGTCGCGCGGGTAGACGACGCCATACCGACGGCGCGCCAAGCTCGCCGAGCGACCGACGAGGGCGGCGACATCCCCATAGCAGCAGATGACCCGGTCAAGTGCGACAAGGTCGGCCGGAGGAACCTCATCGGCCAGTGAGACGAAGTCGCCTTTCAGATATCGGACTCGGTCGGCATGGCCCTGCCGTTCGGACTCCTCGCTCGCGGCCGCGATGTACGCGCCCGAGGCGTCCACGTCGGTGGCCTCGGCGGCCCCGGAACGCAAGAGCTCATGGTGTACGGCCCCGACGCCACCGCCGATATCGAGCACCGTCTGTCCGTCGACGCCCGCTGACGCCAGCCCGTCGATCAGCGCGCGGGTCGTCGTGCTGGGACCTTTCCGACGGTAGTCGCGAAGGTCGGCTGCGGCGGTGCGCGCGTCGAATTCGCGATCGAACGGGGAGTCGCCGGGTGGACAGCAGTCCATATCAGGCCTCGGCTTGCCCTGCGTCGGTCACCGTGGCGTTCGCGCCCCGAACCAGTTCGAAGACGCGAGTCGCCGGGGCGAAGCCCTTGAGGGCTCGCGATTCGACCTCGTTCAGTGAGAACCCCTTCTCGACCCCCAGGTCGTTGACGACGTCGGAGACGAGGATGTGCCCGGCCTCGGAGGCATCGCAGATCCGGCTGGCGAGGTTCACGGACGACCCGAAGAGGTCATCGTTGTGATCGACGGGCTCCCCGGCGGCCAGGCCGATCCTGACGCGAAGCTCCGGCGCGCCACCCGAGGGTGACCTCGCGTCGAACCCCGCCTGGATCGCCAATGCGCATTCCAGCGCTCGCCCCACGTCGTCGAAGGTGGCCATGATGCCGTCACCGGTGTGCTTGACTTCATGTCCATCGGTGGCCACAAGGGCCCGCCGGATGATCAGGTCGTGCTCGGTGAGCAGGACCATGAAGGCCGCCTGGCCACGCTCCTGGAGCATCGTGGTCGAACCCTCCAGATCGGTGAACAGGATCACTCGGAACGAGTTGCTGCCCTCCGTGTTGTCGGCAGGGTCATTGATCGTTCCCAGGAATCGCAGGACATTGTCCTCGGAGACGCTGATGATCTCGTTCGGTATCAGGCCGTGGGCTTCCTGATGGACCGCCTTCATGTTCGCCGGTGCAGCAGCCTTGGCCAGGCAGAACGCGCGTCCGCGGTCCGGATCGAACCAGTAGGTCAGGAACTGCACATCGTGCTTGGCCTCGAGTGCGAGATCCGCTGCATGAGCCTGCGCAACTTGCTCGGGCGTGGCGTCGGGGACCTCGTGACGGTCCATGAACAGGGGCATCGGTCTTCCTCATGTGCTCGATCCCGCGCCGTGTCCGCTGCGAGGATCGTCCTTGTCGTTCCGCGGCCGGTCTGTCGGTCGAGGGTAGTCGGGATTCACCGGCCAGGTCGTGGGAGGTTCGGATTCGCGACCGCATGAAGGAAGAACGCGACGAGCGCGACCTCGGCCGTAACATCCGGGTACAGGGTCGCGTGCCGACCCATGTCTCGATGGTACGCCGGTCAGCGGGTTCCGAGTACAGTGCCACTACGTCTAGGAGTGCGCAGACATGGACCCAGATGATTTCCCGGCCCCCAAGGAGGGCTTTGTCATCACCCATTTCCTGGTCGTCTCCGATCAGGACCGATCTCGTGCCTTCTATCAGACGCTCTTCGAGGGCACGGTTCTGATCGAGCGGGACCCGGTCATCATGAAGGTCGCGAACACGTGGCTGATCCTCAACGAAGGCGGCGGCCCGACGGACGACAAGCCGACCGTGACGCTGACGACGCCGCAGGACCCGGACCGGGCGAGTGCATTCATGAATGTCCGGGTTGCCGACATCGCCAAGACCTATGCGGAATGGTCGGCGAAAGGCGCTGAGTTTCTGACCGAGCCCAAGGACCACGGGCAAGAGGTTCGCGCCTACATCCGCGATCCCGACGGCCATCTGATCGAGGTCGGCCAGGCTACCGGCGTTCTTGGTTCAACCGAGTAGTCGACCGGAGCGACCGTGATCGTCGTCACCGATAACCCCGACGCCGATCGCTACGAAGCGCATCTCGACGGCACGCTGGCCGGAATCCTCGAGTACACGGAGAAGCGGAGCCGGATCGCTCTCGTCCACACGGAGGTCGCGAGGGCCTTCGGCGGTCGAGGGATCGCCGCGGAACTTGCGAGATTCGCGCTCGCGGACGCTCGACGACGGGGACTCCGCGTCATCGTCCTGTGCCCATACGTCCGCGCCTACCTTGAGCGTCACCCGGAGGATCGTGACGTCGTCGTCTCGCCCACGCACGTCGATGATCCCACGGAGTAGGGGACCGTCGGCACCCCCGGCCCGATCGGTTCAGCCCGCGGTCACCGGCGGTTCGAGCCCGGACAGCGGGCCGTCCGAAGAAGGCACGGCGAGTTCGGGCTCGAGACCGCCTCGCGCGTCACGGGCCGCAAGCTCGGCGTCCAACTGAACGACCAGATCTGGGGCGACTGACTGGAGGGCCCCGCCGTACGCCTCTCCGATCTCCTTTGCAAGCGACCGGTCCCGCTTGGCCTTGGGCGGGGCAAACCGCATATGGATCGTGGTGCCCGCTGTGGTCGGCTCCAATTCGATCGTGTGGAGCAGCTTCAGCGGTCCGCGAGGGGTTTCGAGGGTCGTCCGGTCGGTGACGTAGTCATACGGACGCCAGTCGAGGATCTCCTCGATCACGGCATCCTTGCCGTGCATGCAGTGGTTGCTCGAGCCTGGACCTCGTCGACCGCCCATGGCCCCCTTGACCGTGACCTGCGTCACCCATGGTTGCCAGGTCATCCGCCGCCCGGGCATCGTGAGGAATTCCCAGGCAACCTGGGGCGGCACGTTGGTCGGCACCGACACGGTGAGGAAGGCCTCCTCTTCGGAGACGCGAACGCGCCCGCGGGCTTCCTCCTCCTGCCAGCGCCGACCGAGGTCGTGCACCCACGCCGTCACTTCGCCGATCCGCTCGTATGTCTCGCTGTGTTCGCGCATGCCGAGCGCAGCTGGCTCCAAGTCGGATGCATCGATGCAGCTCTGGGTGATCAGCGCGTAGGCGTCGATCCCCATCTGTTCGACGACATCGTTCTTGAGAAGCCGGTGCGTGACGATCACGTCGGACCCAAGGAGCTCCTGCCGGCCGGCGACCTTCTGGAGGATCGCGGAGCCATAGTGGACGACGAATTTGAGATCGAGATCGGGGATTCTCACACAGGCGCTGCACTCGCACGACGTTGCCTGGCGGACGTCGCGGCGGCGCCGGCGAAACCCGAAATAGCAGCGCTCGATCGTGTCCAGGAGCATTGATCCGTCGATCGTCTCGGCCGTCGCATAGGTGAAAGCGGCATCACCCTCCAGCTTGGCCAGCCGGAAATTGGGCCGGAGGGCGGTGACGACCGCGCCGATAAGGTCGGCCAGGATGTCTTGAGCGTGGTCCAGCTCGACGTCGGCAAGGTAACCGGTGTACCCGGAGATATCGGCGATCAGAAAGCAAGCAGGTTGCGCGACGGAGAGCATCGTTCCTCGAACGGGCTGGGAGTGGGGACGTACACCGCCATCATGCGCGATGGACGCCCATGGCAACTTCGACCGCGGTTCTGGTACGCACACCCAACATCTACGCTGGTCTCGGGGGACGTGAGGCTCGGGTCGGCCGTCCGTTCGGCGCGTGGCGCCTCTACCGACCGGTGCGCCGTCGCATTGTTGAGTTCAATGGTCAACCCGGGCGCCAGGCGCACTGATCGGACGAGAACCGACACCTTCGCGTGCGGGTCGCCCATGAACGGCGGGACTCGCCGGTCCGTTCAGGCGCCTGGCGCCGAGCCGGCCCGTTCAGGCGCCTGGCGCCGAGCCGGCCCGTTCAGACCCCGCCGCCGAACCGACGCGGGTGCAGGCTTCGCCACCGCGCCGCGGCGGCGCTGGATCAGAGGCTGAATCCGGCCCGGAAGTCGGCGGCCGTCTTGCCCGGCTGGAGGACGAGCGATCGGTAGTAGCCCGATGTCGCCTTGTCCGTATCGGTGTAGGCCATCGCCCCCTCGGTCCGTACCGATGGGAACGACAACTCGTTACCGTGAACGTTCCAGGCTCCGCGCCACACATCCTCGAGGGGCAGGTCGGTCGTGAACAGGTCCCGGATGTATGTCGTGATCCCGCCGTGCGCTTCGGCGATGACGGCCGCGACACCGGCGTTGAGGAAGGCTGCGCCGTAGTTGTCGACCCGCTTGCGCGCGACACGCCTCTTGGGATCCGCCCGGCCGGGCTCGGAATTTCCCGAGGCATAGCAGAGATGGTTCAGGATGATGACCGCGTCCGGTGCAAGATCCAGCTCCGACATGTACGGCTCGCCCCGGTACTTCACGTTCCGGTTGCCGTGGCCCTTCTTGGCGTTCAACCCGAAGCCGTCCTTCGTCGTGTAGTTCGGATCGTTGACGTACGGACTCGGCCAACCGTTGCCGTGGCCCAGGTAGATGACCAGGGAGGCGCCGGCGGTTGCCGCCTTCACGATCTTCCAGCTCGCGTTCGGGCTGTAGACCTTCGTGACGTCGGAGGTGTACTTGATCGCTTCGGCATACGCCTCATTCGCCCTGCGCTTGTACGACTTGGTGGAGGACTCGACGGGACCGACGATGATCACGACCTTCGCCTCGGCGATAGGTTCGTCACCCGATTCGGCGCTCACCAGCGCAGGCGCAGCCGCAACCGCAACGAACATGGCGAGGAATGTGGCGGCGAGTGACAAGCGCAACGCGGCTCCCAGAGACAAGGAACGGAAGAAGGACGGCCACCAAGATGGCGTCCAGGCGTTGCTGCAGCAATCGCGGGATGGTCCCGCTCTTGGTTATCCCATCGGGCCAGATGCGTCCGCGCACCACCGTGCCCGGAAGGCGCGTTCGACCGGTGTCGCTAGGTTTGCGGACTCTCGGCGATCCGGCGGGCCATCGTGGACATGACCTGCCAGGCCACGTCAGGATGCTCGGCGAGGAATGGCCGGAACTCCCACTCGGTCAGACCAACGCATCTGAGGTCGGTCACCGCCGTGACCGTGGCCGTCCTGACCGTGTCGGCCGCGAGCAGCGCGATTTCGCCAAAGTAGTCGCCGGGCCCGAGTCGCCTGACTTCCTGGCCGGCAACGGTGACGCTTGCGGCTCCCTCCAGCACGATGAAGAACCCGACGCCGCTTTCACCCTCGACGAGGGCCTGCTGCCCTGCATTGAACGAGCGGTCCTTCAGTTCCTTGGCGAGCTGTCCGAGCGTTCGACGGTCGCAGCCGGCCAGGAGCGGGACCTTCGCGAGCACTTCTGGGGCGGCGATCGTCGTCATCAAGTTGATACTACATTGGGCCGAGTCGCCGAGACAAGGCATTTCAACACGAGCAGACGACCACGGCGCGTGGCATCATCCGGGGATGCCGCCGATCGACGAACTCACACGCATCGAGCCTGCCCACATCGAGCGCCTCGACCATCAGGGGGTCTTCACGACCGGTCTGCTCCTGGAAGTATCGGAGACGCCGACTCGCCGCCAGACGTTGGCCGACCAGGTCTCAGCAGATACCAACGACGTCCTCATGTGGCGCGACGAGGCTCTGATGCTGAATCTCGCGAGCTTTGGTCCCGCAGAGCACCATCTGATGATCCAGGCGCGGATCGAAGGTCTCCGGGACATCCTGGCGTTGGATCTCGATGAGTTCAAAGAACGAGCGCGGCGCGCTTCGGGGGAGCTCAGCGTTGACCCGCCGACCGATCTCACACTCGAGGGTTGGTGGGATCAGGCGAGGACGCTCGAGGAGTAGGTCGTCGCCACCCCGGGCTGTGGCGCTGGAACGCCAGGCTGTGGCGCTGGAACGCCAGGCTGTGGCGCTGGAACGCCGGGCTGTGGCGCCGGACGGGCTAGGATGCGTGCGTGAAGACCACCGGGGGCGGCGCCGCCTCAGCGCTGATCGCC
>SPCO01000054.1 GCA_004525275.1 Thermomicrobiales bacterium
CTGACGAATCGTCGCGAGCAGAAGCTTGGGACGGACCCCCAGCAACGCGACACGGACGGCGACAGCTGGTCGGATGGCGCTGAAGAGAGCGTCGGCGTGGACCCGCGCGACGCGGCGAGCTTCCCGGCGCCACCGATCGACCCCGGACCAGGCGGCGTCCCGACATTGCCCGGCGCTCCGGATTGCTCGATCTTTCCGTCCTCGAACGTCTGGAACACGCCGATCGACTGGCGGCCCGCAGCCGCGAGCTCGGCCACGATGATCGCCGCCATCGGACTCGACCGCGGTCTGCACATGGACTTCGGTTCGTATGCGGGCTACGGCATCCCGTACAACGTCGTGTCGTCGTCGACCGCCCGGTCGACGGTCAGGTTCGACTACGACGACGAGTCAGACCACGTGGACTATCCGATCCCATGGAACCCCTTGATCGAGGGCGGTCCTGATTCAGCCGGCGACCGCCACGTCCTCCTGGTCGACAAGGACGCCTGCCGGCTGTACGAACTGTTCGACGCCCGGCAGATCTCCGGCGAGTGGCGAGCGGGCAGCGGCGCGACCTGGGACCTCGCCTCGAATGACCTCCGTCCGGCCGGCTGGACCAGTGCCGACGCGGCCGGCCTTCCCATCCTGACCGGGCTCGTTCGATACGACGAAGTCTCGGTCGGAGTCATCGACCATGCCCTGCGGTTCACGACCAACCACACGCGGACGAGCTACATCTACCCGGCCCGTCATCAGGCCGGCGAGTCGAACTCCGCGTCCCTGCCGCCGATGGGCCTCCGGGTCCGACTCAAGGCCGGGTTCGATACGAGCAGGCTGTCGCCAGATGCGTGGGTCATCGCCGAGGCACTGAAGCGGTACGGCATGATCCTCGCCGACAACGGATCCCCGTGGTATGTCTCGGGGGTGAGCGACCCGCGTTTCGACGACGACGTGATGCATGAACTCGAGGTCATCACCGGCCGCGACCTCGAAGTGGTCGACACGACCGGGCTCGTCAACGGCCCATAGGCGAGCGCTGGTTCGCGGGACCGCGTCGAGTCCCAGCAGGAGCGCCTCGGGACAGTCATCATTGCGCTCATGAGCACTCTCACGCTGCCGCCCGTCCCGGGCATCGTCGATCTCCACCCGAGGCTCCAGGCGGGCGAAACGCTTTTCGGCGCCTTCGTTCAACTCGGGTCGCCCTTGGCCACGGAGATCGTGGCCCGAGCGGGGTTCGACTGGTTGATCATCGATCTTGAGCACGGCGCCGGGACCGAGACGGATCTGCTCTCGAACCTGCATGCCGTGTCGGCGACACCGACAGCCGCGCTGGTCCGTCCGCCATCGGGCGAACGCCTGCGCATCGGCCGAGCCTTGGATCTTGGCGCGCACGGGATCATGGTTCCTCGGGTCGACCTCCCGGCGCAGGCCATGGAGGCCGTCTCATTCATGCGCTACCCGCCGGATGGGACCCGCGGCCTGGCCCTCTCGACTCGCGGCGCGGGCCTCACGGAACTTGGCCACACCGAGATCCAGGCCATCGGGCGACGCCTGCTCGGGATCATCCAGATCGAATCGGTCAGCGCCGTCGAGCATGTCGAGGAGATCGCGGCCATCGACGGCGTGGACGTCCTGTTCGTCGGCCCGACCGATCTGTCGCACAGTCTCGGGATCCCCGGCCAACTCGATCACCCGGACTACCTGGGCGCACTCAAGCGCGTCGTCGCGGCGGCAGATTCCATGGGCAAGGTGGCCGGGATCCTATTGCGCGACGGATCAGCCCTGGCGGGTCATCGGGCCCTCGGCTTCCGCTTCATCGGGCTCGGATCAGACATCGCGTACATCGCCGACGTTTCGCGGGCGCTCGCTCGCGAGGCTCTGGGAGTCTGACTCGGCTTCTTCGACGGGCACTTCGGCGTCGAGTGGCATCGCGGGCTCCGGGGCCCCGCGCTGGCGACGACCCGTCTGTGCGATCACGACGCTGATCACGATGAGCGCTGCCCCGACGAGCTGGATCGGTTCGAGGCGCTGACCAAGGAAGATCCAGGCCAGGGCCACGATGGTCAAAGGTTCGATCGTGCTCAGAAGTGCGGCCTGCGCGGCGCCGATGCGGCGTGTTCCGGCATAGAACGTCTGGATGGCCAGGAACGAGGCGAGGAATCCGATGGCCATGAGGGCCGGCCAGGCCGCGGTGGGCACGTCAACAGGGTTGACGGAGCCACCGGTCAGCAGCGTCATGATCCAAAAGGCGACCGCCGTGGACGTGATCATGATCGCGGTCGTTGCTGCCGCGTCACTGTTCGAGGACGACTCGCCCGCGGCCTCGTGCCCAAGCCGATCGCGACGCTCGCCGGATAAACGAGCGGAGGCCAGGATCCAGATCGAGAAGATGACCGACGCCGCCATGATCAGGAGGAGTCCACTGATCGGGGGCGCTGAGCTCAGATCGATGCCGCCAAGCGCCAGAATGACACCCGTGAGTGCGAGCGCGACGGACGCCCAGGGACCTCGCCCCGAAAGGCGGGTCGCAAACCGGATGGAGAGCACGGCGACGATAACGGGGTAGGTGTAGACCAGCACGCCGGCGAGAGCCGCGGGCACCGTCTCGAGGGCCGCATAGTAGGTCGCGGCATTGCCGATGAACAACACGCCCAGGGCGACCGTCACGATCACCTGCCGCCGGTTCAGCGCGCGGATCGAGGCTCGTCGACGGGACGACGTGGCGACCCACATCCAGGCCAGACCGGCTCCGATCAGGAACCGCCAGGTGAGCAGGCCCAGCCAGCCCATCCCAGTGTCGTACACCGGTCGAGCCAGGATGGACGCCGACCCGAAACCGATGGCAGAGACGATGACCAGCCCGACGCCAAGGACTCGAGGTCGATCCATCCACGGGAGGCTAGCAGCCCAGGCGGTCCGTCGACGGCCGGACCCTCCCTTCGGGCGATGAACGACTACACTTGGGCAAGTGACAGACCTCACCGAATCCAATGTTCAGGACCGGATCCCGTCGATCACCGGCGAGCGGCTCCGGGTCCTAACCCGGTGGCCGCCAGTGACGGTCACACCCGGTACGTCATTGGCAGCCTGCCTGGACGCCATCCAGCAGACCGGCACCGGAAACTCGGTGTTCGTCTGCGAGTCGGATGGGCGCCTCGTCGGTGTCCTGACCGAACGCGACGTATTCGGCCAACTGGTCGGCGGCGATGTGGACCTCGCGGAGCCGGTCGAGCGCCTGATGACGCTCGACCCGAACACGCTCGATCTCGACCAGACGATCCAGGACGTCATCGTCCTGATGCAGACCGGTCGCTACCGAAACGTCCCGATCGTCGATGCCGACCAGGTGCTCGTCGGGGTCGTCCGTCAGTCAGACGTGATCAGATACCTCGCTGAATCGTTCCCGGAAGAGCTGCTCAACCTGCCGCCTCGACCGAACCAGACGATCGAGGAGTCGGAGGGCGCGTGACAGCGACCAAGGACCTTGAGCCTGACGTCCAGGAGCTAGAGCGGGTCACCATCCGATTCGCCGGCGATTCGGGCGACGGGATGCAGTTGACCGGGACCCAGTTCACCCGAACGGCCGCGGTCTTCGGGAACGACATCAGCACGCTTCCGGATTTTCCGGCGGAGATCCGCGCGCCGGCCGGCTCATTGCCCGGCGTATCGGGCTTCCAGATCAGCTTCTCCTCGTCGACGATCCATACCCCGGGCGACCAGCCCGATGTCCTGGTGGCGATGAATCCGGCCGCCCTCAAGACGAATGTCGGCGACCTGCCGGCGGGCGGCGCGCTCATCGTCAACAAGGACGCATTCACTCAACAAAACCTCAACAAGGCGGCCTACACCAGCAACCCCCTGACCGACGGTTCACTCAAGGACTTCGCGCTCTTCGAGGTCCCGATCTCGACGCTCAACGAGCGGTCGCTGGACGGTCTCGACATGACCAGCAAGCAGAAGGATCTGACCAAGAACTTCTTCGCCCTCGGTCTCATGTTCTGGCTGTACGAGCGGAGCATGGAGCCGACCATCCAGTGGGTGAACACGAAGTTCGGGGCTCGGCCGGTCGTCGCCGAGGCGAACAAGCGCGCGCTGCGGGCCGGCTATGCATTCGGAGAGACGACCGAAGCGTTCCACACGCACTATCGGGTCAGGCCGGCCAAGCTGGAGCCCGGGACATACCGCAACATCACTGGCAATGAGGCCACCGCACTCGGGTTCCTGACGGCCTCCCGGCTCGCCGACCGCGAGCTCTTCTACGGCAGCTATCCGATCACCCCGGCCTCTGAGATCCTGCACCAGCTGTCGGGCTACAAGACGTTCGGTGTCAAGACCTTCCAGGCCGAGGACGAGATCGCCGCGATCGGGGCGGCCATTGGTGCGAGTTATGGCGGTGCGTTGGCGCTGACGGCATCGTCTGGACCGGGTATCGCCCTGAAGACCGAGGCGATGGGTCTCGCGGTGATGGTCGAGCTGCCGCTCGTCGTCGTCGATGTCCAGCGCGCGGGTCCATCGACCGGGATGCCGACCAAGAACGAGCAGGCAGATCTCCTGCAGGTCATGTTCGGACGCAACTCGGACTCGCCTCTGCCCGTCGTCGCGCCGGCGACGCCGGGCGAATGCTTCGATCTGGCCATCGAGGCCTGCCGCCTCGCTCTCAAGTACATGACCCCGGTCGTCTACCTGTCAGACGCGTTCCTGGCCACAGGGTCTGAACCCTGGAGGATCCCGGCGACGGCGGACATGCCGCGAATCGGCGTAAAGAATGCGTCTGACCCGACGACATTCCGACCGTACGAGCGCGACCCGGAGACGCTCGCCCGACCGTGGGCCGTGCCGGGTACGGCGGGACTTGAGCATCGCATCGGCGGACTCGAGAAGGCCGATGTCACCGGCAACGTCTCCTACGATCCGGACAACCATCACCAGATGCAGCTCTACCGGCAGGCCAAGGTCGCCGGCATTGCCAGGGATATCCCACCGCTCGAGGTCTTCGGGCCGGAGCGTGGCGACCTACTCATCCTTGGCTGGGGTTCGACCTTTGGCGCGATCCGGTCGGCCGCCGAACTTCTCGCTGCAGACGGCGCCGCTGTGGCACATGCCCATATGCGTCACCTGAATCCATTCCCGGCCAACACGGAGGCGGTCCTGCGGAGCTATCGGCGGGTCCTGATCCCGGAGGTCAACCTGGGACAGCTGCTGATGCTCGTCCGGGCCCGCTACCTGATCGACGCAGTCGGCTATGACAAGGTCCGCGGGAAGCCTTTCCGCATCGGTGAGATCGTCGACGAAGCCCGCCGCCTCCTGGCACAGGACGCTTGATATGACCGACGCGCTGCTGAGTCCGGAGAACGCGGCGACGATCCAGCTGACCCGCAAGGATTTCGTATCCGACCAGGAGGTCCGCTGGTGTCCGGGTTGCGGTGATTACTCGATCCTCGCCCAGACCCAGAAGGCGATGCCCGACTTCGGCTACAAGAAGGAGGACATCGTGTTCATCTCCGGGATCGGCTGTTCCGGCCGGCTCCCGTACTACATGAACACCTACGGCTTCCATACGATCCATGGACGCGCTCCGACCCTGGCGACCGGGCTCAAGGCAGCCCGACCGGATCTTATGGTCTGGGTGATCACCGGTGACGGCGACGCGCTCTCGATCGGCGGCAATCACGTCATTCATTCGATGCGCCGGAACGTCGATATCAATCTGATCATGTTCAATAACCGGATCTATGGCCTGACCAAGGGTCAGGCATCGCCGACCTCGGAGTTCGGCAAGCGCACGAAGTCGACGCCGTTGGGGTCGGTGGATACCCCGATCATCCCACTGACCATCGCGCTCGCAGCGGAGGCATCGTTCGTGGCCCGGTCGGTCGATACGCATACGGAGCACCTGCAGGAAACCCTCGAGCGAGCCGGTCGGCACAAGGGGTCCTCATTCGTCGAGGTCCTCCAGAACTGCAACATCTTCAACGACGGCGCCTGGCGCGACTTCACCGACCGCGAGGTTCGAGAGGACCGGATGCTCATCCTCGAACACGGCAAGCCGATGATCTTCGGCAAGGATCGCGACAAGGGGATCCGTCTCTCTGGCCTCCAGCCGGAGATCGTGACGATCGGCGAGGGCGGTATCTCGGAGACGGACCTGCTGATCCACGACGAGCATGCCGAAGAACCCCATCTCGCCCTGATGCTGTCGCGGATGTTCTGGCCAGCATTCCCGGTCCCGGTGGGCGTGCTGCGCTCCGTGGATCGGCCTACGCATGACCAATTGATCGATGAGCAGATCGCCGGTGCGATCGCGAAACTCGGCGCAGGCGACCTCGACGACGTGCTCAACGGCGGCGAAACCTGGACGGTCGAGTAGCGTTTCAATCGGAGGGCCCAAAACGGATGCATTGTCCGGTGTGCGGATCAGAGAACCTGACGGGCGCGGAGGTCTGTGACAACTGCGGCGCGGATCTTGGCGGTCATGACCTGCCTGAGCAGGCGTCTTCCTTTCATGGTCGGCTCCTGGGCGAACATCTCGAAGACCTCGTAGCCCCGGCGCCGATCGAGGTTGGTCCCGATGTCACCCTTGACGTCGCGATCGCAACGATGCACGCCTCCGAGACAGATTGCCTTCTCGTCGTCGCAGACGGTCGCTTGGTCGGCATCTTCACCGACCGCGACGCGGTCGTAAAGGCGGCCGGAAAGCGCCTGGACGGACTCCTCGTTGGTGACTTCATGACTCCCGATCCGGTCGTCCTCCAACATGATGATCCGATCGCGATCGCGATCCACAAGATGGCGGTCGGTGGTTTCCGGCACATCCCGATCGTCGAGAACGATCGACCGACAGGCGTGGTCACGGCACGCGACGTCTTCCGCCACCTGGCGGAGGCGTTGGACTGACTCCCCGGATCGCCGTCTTGGCTGACGACCTGATCTGGGCCACGCGACTTGCCGACCTGGTTCGTGGGGCGGACGCCGTCGCGATCCCCGTACGGTCGCAAGCCGCGCTGGAGACAGCCCTCCCGACGGTCGATCACGTGATCGTTGACCTGACCGCGCGGGCGTACGACGGCCTCGCGGCGATCTCGCTGGCCCATGACGCAGGTCTGCCGGTCCTCGCCGTCGGCCAGCACGATGACGCGGCGCGTCGCCGAGCCGCGCTTGATGCCGGCGCGGACCGGGTCCAACCCTATCGGCGCTTGTTTGACGACGGACCGCGCCAGCTGGGCGCGTGGCTGTCCGGATCGAAGGTGGAGGAGTCGCCGGCATGAACCCGATCCGCCCGTCGATACCCGCATCTCGCTATGGCGCTCGCCTCGACGCCGTCCGTGAGGAGGCGCGCGCGGCAGGGGTCGACGGCCTGCTCATCGGTGTCGGGGCCGACATGCGCTACCTGACCGGCTACCCGGCGATGCCGCTCGAGCGTCTGACCATGCTCGTGATCCCGACCGTCGGGGATCGGGCGCTGGTCGCCCCCCGGCTGGAAGTGGCCCCCGCCCGCTTGTGCCCACCAGCCGCCTCGGGCGATCTCCCGGTCGTCACGTGGGAGGAATCGGACGACGCGCACGCGCTCGTCGCCGGGATGCTCACGGAATCGGTCGGCGAGGGGCGCCCCGAGCTCCGGATCGCCGTCTCGGACGACCTTCCGGCCCGTCATCTTCTCCGGCTGCAGGGTCGGCTCCCCGACGCGAGATTCGAGCTTGGATCACCGATCCTCGGGGCTCTCCGGGTCGTCAAGGATGCGGATGAGATCGTCCTCCTGACCGAGGCTGCTCACGCGGCCGATCGGGTGGTCGCCCAGATCGCCGCCGGCCGTCTGGTCGGGCGGACCGAATCTGACGTGGCCCGCGAGGTGCGCGAGCGACTCATCGCCGAGGGCCACGAAGCTGCTCATTTCGCGATCGTCGGATCAGGCTCGAACTCGGCCTCACCGCATCACGAGGCGTCCGAGCGGGTCATCCAGGCGGGTGAACCGATCGTCCTCGATATCGGAGGCTCGATCGACGGCTATGGATCCGACATCACGCGTACGTTGTGGGTGACCGGTGGCCACCCTTCGAACGGGCCCGATGAGCGTTTCCGGCACCTGTTCGGCGTCTTGTATGGAGCCCAGGCCGCGGCGACTCGGGCCGTTCGAGCGGGGATCACCGCGGAGGCCATCGATTCGGCGGCTCGCGGCCCCATCGAGGCCGAGGGGTATGGCGAGGCGTTCTTCCATCGGACCGGGCATGGGATCGGGCTCGACGGACACGAGGATCCGTACATCATCGCCGGCAATGAGACGCCCCTTCGGGCGGGAATGGCGTTCTCGATCGAACCCGGGATCTACCTGGTAGGGGAGTACGGGGCGCGAATCGAGGACATCGTCGTGTGCGGTCCAGATGGCCCCGTCACCCTCAATGAGGCACCCCGCGAGCTGTA
>SPCO01000077.1 GCA_004525275.1 Thermomicrobiales bacterium
CGCAGGTTGCGTGTCAAGAGAGACGATCTCACAGGTCAACATGACCACCACCTCCTGGCTGAGCGTCGACTCAAGCTGCTGCAGTCCGATCGGCACGCGGAGCTGGTGCCGTCTGGCACTACCCGTGCGTCGAAGGCCCGTGGGTAACTTGTGATCGTAACGTCGCCGCCACGACGCCGACATTCGCGTCGCGCGAGGCTCGCGAAGGAGGCAGCGGTATGTCCGACATGACTCACGGATCGAAGGCAAATCCCAGCAATCTGATCGTCTTCGCGGTCGTCCTCATCGCGGTCGGCATCGGAGGCCTGGTGCTGCAGAACACCGAGGCGCCGCCCGATATCGGTGGCTGGATCGTCCTGATCATCGGCCTCGCGTTCCTGGGGGCGTTTGCGTACACCCGCCAGTACGGCTTCCTGGTCCCGGGCGCGATCATGACCGGCCTCGGCGCGGGGATCATCGCCTCGCAGAGCCTCACGCTCACCGACGATGAGGCCGGTGGCGTCGTCCTCCTCGGCCTCGGCCTCGGGTTCCTGGCGATCTGGGTGATCGGCGTGATCGTGCACGTCGACGAGCACCACTGGTGGCCATTCATCCCCGGCGGCATCCTCGCCACGATCGGCGCGGTGCTGCTGATCGGGGGGCAGGCGGTCGACCTTCTCGACTACTGGTGGGTCGTCCTCATCGGGCTGGGCGTGATCGTGCTCGGACGCGCGCTCCTCGAGAGCCGGGCACGCGAATAGTCTCCGCGCATCTCGCGTCGGCTCGTCCAAAACGCCGGTCCTGTCGTCGGCTGCCCCCTGAAGAACGCAGGCCGTCGACAACTGAAGGGAGGCCCCACGTTGGGAGCGAATCAGGCCGGCCAGCCCTCGAATAGAGAACCCGCCACCGTCCGGGTCGCGATGTGGAGCGCGCGTCACCGCTGGCCTGTGTTCGGCCTGTGGTTCGTCCTCACGATCGGGCTCTTCGTCGCCAGCATGAACATGGGCGGCATCGACACCGGCGACGCGAACGCCAATCCGAACGACCAGAACCTCGAGGCGGCCGAGGCGATCGACGTCTTCAATGCGGGCGGTGAGAAGGAGCCGTACGAACAACTCTACGTGGTCATCTCCGGCGGCCAAGGCGCGGCCACCGATCCACCCTTCCGGTCGACCGTCAGCGAGCTTGTCACTGCTCTTCGCGGCTCTGCGGTCGTCGTCGACGGGGAGTCGACGACGACGTTCGAGCAGCTCGTCGACCCGTACGAGGCTCCGCCTCAGGCCGGCTTCATCTCGCCCGATGAGACGACCGTACGTATCGAGGGCCGAGTCCCGGGCGAGAGAGAACGAGTCCGCGATCTCCTCGAACCGGTGCTCCCCATCGTGGACGCCACGCGCGCAGCTCATCCGGAGCTTGCGATCCACATCATCGGCAACACATTCATCAACGACGACATCAACGAACTGATCTCGAAGGGCCTGGACGAGTCGCTGAGGCTCACGATCCCGCTGACGTTCCTGATCCTGCTCTTCGCGTTCGGGGCGATCGTGGCCTCTGTCATCCCGCTCGTCCTGGCGATCACGTCCCTCGTGGCGGCGTTCGGGATCCTCGGCATCTACAGTCAGATCGTGGGTCCGGTCAGCCCCAATGCGACCCAGCTCGTCGTGCTCATCGGTCTGGCGGTCGCGATCGACTATTCGCTGTTCATGATCACGCGCTTCAGGGTGGAGCGGCGGGTCGGCCGCGACCGGGCCAAGGCGATCGAGGTGTCGAGCAGTACAGCCGGCCGTGCGGTCTTCTTCTCCGGCATGGCCGTCATGATCTCGCTTGCGAGTCTCATCACGCTCGGCGTCGCCTTCTTCACCTCGATGGCCGTCGCGACCGTTTCCGTAGTCCTCATCTCTGTCGTCGGCAGCCTGACGTTCCTGCCGGCAACGCTGGCGATTCTGGGCGATCGGGTCGATCTCGGTCGCCCGGCGACCTGGCTCCCACACCTTGCCGTCTTCGTGCCCCTTGGTCCGGTCAGTCGCTGGGGACGATCAGCCCTCGCCTGGCTTGACCGCCGGGCGGCACGGCAGGAGGGCAGCGGCTTCTGGGGCGGGCTGGTGACCTGGGTCATGGCCCGCCCCATCCCGATGACGATCCTGTCCGCCGCGTTCCTGCTGGTCCTGGCCGCGCCGGTCCTCCAGCTGCGGACCGGGGTCACCGACATCACCGGCTTCCCGGACTCGATCGACGGGGTCGCCGGGGTCAAGCTCCTCACCGAGAAATGGCCGACCGGAACCCAGCTCCAGCTCGGGATCGTGGTGACGAAGGCCGACGAACCAGACACGCAGGCCGCCATCGAACGCCTCAAGGTCGAAGGCCTGAAGCTGGACGGGCTGAACGGGCCCGTCGATGTCACGGCATCCCGCGACGGCAAGGCCGCCCTTGTCTCGTTCGCCATGGCCGGCGGCCAGAATGACGAGGCCAACCGCGACCTGGTCCGGTCGGTCCGGGCCGACCTCAACCCGTCCGTCTTTGGCAGCCTTCCGGAGGTCCGACAATACGTCACCGGCGGCGCGGCATACACCGTCGACACGACCCAGATCTACGCGGACGGAACTCCAAAGATCTTTCTATTCGTGCTCGGACTGTCCTTCCTTCTGATGCTCGTCGCCTTCCACTCGATCGTCATCCCGATCAAGGCGATCCTCTTGAACCTGCTCTCCACAGCGGCCGCCTACGGCGTCCTGGTCCTCGTCTTCCAGGAAGGTTGGCTGGCCGGGCCCCTTGGGATCGTCCCCGGCAGTGTCATCGAAAGCTGGGTCCCGCTCTTCATCTTCACGATCCTGTTCGGGCTGTCGATGGACTACCACTTGTTCATCCTGACCCGGATCAAGGAGGCCCGGGATCATGGGCTGGGATCGCGGGCCTCGGTCGCAACCGGGATCTCCACGACCTCGGGCACGATCACTAGCGCGGCCTCGATCATGGTCGTGGTATTCGCCGTCTTCGTGACACTCCCGTTCACTTTCCTCCAACAGCTCGGCCTGGGGCTCGCCGTCGCCGTGTTCCTCGATGCGACCGTGATCCGAAGCATCCTGCTGCCGGCGTCGATGACCCTGCTCGGCGACTGGAACTGGTGGATGCCGCGGTTCCTCGATTGGATCCCGCGGGTCACGATCGAGGGCGACCCAGACGAGCCGGTGGTGGGGCCAACGTAGAGGAAGCTCCTCGAGACGGCGGCGCGGTTCGTCCTGTCTTTGGCTGGCTGTCATCACCAGGAACGGAGTTTGGACCCGTCAGGGCCTCCGCTATGGGTTTGGACGCGGAGGCCGTCCCCGTCGATATGGGTGGCTCGAACGGCGTATCGGTCGCCGCCTGACGAACGCCCGCGACCGCCTCGTCTAGCCCAGCCAACCTCGCCGCTTGGTCGTCCCGGCGACCGGACGGATCGCCTGGATGGCTTTTGCGCGCTGGTCGAGGATCTCGGCGATCTCGCGCCTCAGCGCACGGCCCGTCGGCGTCCGGGACAGCCATACGAGGTAGTCATCGTCAACGCCACCCACGTCGAGCAACGACCAGCCCGCGTACCGCCCGAAGTCGAGGATCGTGTGGCCGTCCCGAGCGCGCCTCGATGTCGCGGATGGCACCGCCAGGGCCCGCTCCTGGGCCCGGAGTTCGGCGTCGTAGCTGGCCCGCCGCTCGGCTTGACTCAGCACGTCCCAGGCGCCATTGAGCTGGACCATCGTCGTGGCGTCACCGCCCGCATCGGGATGATTCCGGCGCGCGTGCGCTCGATAGGCCGCTCGGATCGTGTGCGGATCCGCGGATCGCGGAACCCCCAGGGTGGCGTAATGGTCAGTCATGAGCGATGTCCATCTACCCGAAGGGTCGGTCTCGCCATTGGCCCTGCGCGTCGATTGGCGACCGTGTTCGACGCCGCGCCGGTCGGACCTTTCGGTCCATTGCCACCCTGTTCGTCGTCGCAGGGTAGGCGTATCACACGGCAAATGGAACCCGAAATAGGGTGCCGCGCAAGTTCTGCGGTGCGGCCCGCCAACGGCCGCCATGCGTGAGGCCGTGATCCCCGGGTGCCGCCGGAGAGCGTCCGCATGACGACATCTGCCCGACTGGCGGGTCGACTACTCGATGGTGAAATCGACCGCGGCCTCGGTCACTCCGTCGGCTCCGACGAACCACGAGCCAGGGGTGAACCGCAGCGTGTACGCACCGGCCGGCATCTCATCTACCAGGAACCAGGCGGACTTTCCAGCAGTCGTGACGCCCTCGTCCGTGCCCGGTACGGATCCAAGGTCAGCTCCCTCAGGGGGGCTCGCAGTCCCATCAGGCATGATGAGCGCGAGGTCCTTGGCGAAGAGGCTCCAGTTGCCACTCTTGCGATTCACGACATCGAAGTTGAGGACCAGAGCCTGCTTGCCTTTGTCGATCTCCTGATGGCGATCAAGATTGTCGTACTGCAGGGCGGCCGACGTGATCACCAGGTCGACGAGGTCCATCGACAAGGTGCCGGCAATATCCGGTTCACTTGGCTCGAGCCGAACTGCCTCCCCGCTGCCGCTGAGCGGGATCCGGGCTTGATTCTCGTCTGAATCGCCGATGACTAACTCGGCGCTGGCCAGATCGAAGTCCTCGTCGATCCGGAAGGCGAAAGTGCCTTGGCTCTTGAGCCCTCCGGGAACGCTCGGGATGTCATTCGAGGTGACACCGGCCGGGTAGCTGTTGTTGTTGGTCGCGATCGCGACCGATGGTCCGAAGAACCCCGTGTCGACACCCAGATTTTCGAGCGTCGCCGCGAGCGTGAGCGTCGTCGTGACCTTGCCGGTCAGCGCCGCCGTGGTCGACAAGATCTCGCCGTCCTCGACCTCCACGCGAAACCCGCTGTGCCAGAAGTGCTCGCCGACCGAGAAGGTCTGGTCTGCAAGCCCTCCCTCGGGAGCCTCGGACGCGCCCGGTTGAGACGTAGCGCTAGCCACCGGCTGATTCGTCGCGGGCACGGCGCTTGGATCGCCCCCGCCGCACGCTGCGACGACAAGCATCACGGCCGCCACAAACGCCGCGCCCGAGCGTGGCCGAAGGTCGATGTCTCGACGCCATCGATCACCAATCATGTCGCTGCTCCTGGGTGCCAGTCCCCACAGCCTGCGGGCGCGACATGTGGGAGTCAACCCCGTGTGCTCGTCCCGCACGTCCAGCACGTCCGCTCGGGCTTTGCTCGATGGCGCTATCAGCGACGCGTCGCCCGTGAGTCGATGAACCGCAGCCAGTTACGCAACTCGAGCTCCCGGATCTGCGGATCGATGATGTCGTCGCCCGCGTCGAGTTCCGCTCGCAGCTCTGCCGAATCCGGGTTCGCGAAGAGTTCCTTCATCTTGGCTGCATAGGTTGCGACTGCCGCTTCATCGGGGAATAGACCTTCCCTCACCAGGACTCTGGCCCTCGCCGCGATCAAACGTGCCATTTCGTGCAGGTTGAACTCGGGATGGTATTGCGTGCTCCAGAACGAGGCGTCCCCATCTTCGATGACGGCGGCCTGGACAGGTGAGTGCGTGTTGGTGGCAAGTGGCGATGTGCCTTCGGGCAGGCGCGTGACCACATCCAGATGCATGATGAAGGCATCGAACGCCGCCGGCTTTCCCGCCAGCATCGGCGATCTTCGCGCGGCATCGGTCAGCCGGATGTCGCGAGCGATGCCCCACTCGCGGCCTCGAGGGTTCAGGTCCACTTCGCCTCCCGCCACCAGTGACGCAAGTTGCATACCCCAGCAACTCCCCCAACTGGCCGCTCCTTCGCGCATCAGCGACCCGGCGAAGTCGATCTGCGCGGCAACCCGGGGGTCGTCCGTGTGATAGACGGTGAGATCCGATCCAGTCCAGATGAACCCATCGAAATCGTCGATGGAAGTGCCAGGTGGCAGCGTGAAGCCTGGATCGGCGACGTAGACGATTTCGGCGATTGCGTTGGGGGCTTCTCTGCGCAGGAAGTCCTTGAACAGATCGTGGGCATGACCGACGTCGAACCGGTCGAAGTTCTCGCGGCTGGCCGCCGGATAGCAGTTGACGATACAGAATCGGTGCGGCGCCAAGGTGGTGGGCGAAGTCGTCATCCTGCTCCTCGCTGCGGGAAGTCGGTGATGAGACCGGTGATGCCGATCTCGACGAGCCGTGAGATGGTTTCGTGATCGTTGACGGCGTAGGGGTTGATCTTGGTCCCAAGGGCGAGCTGCCCCTCGATCTGTTCGATCGAGATACGCGTGATTCGAGGATTGAACGTGTCGAAGAACGGGTCGCTGAAGTCGATGGGGTCTTCGGGTAAGAGGCCCAGGACGGCCTGTACCTCGAAGTCGGGCCTGCGTCGCTTCACGGCCTTCAGCCACGCGTGCCGGGACGACGAAAACAGAAGATGATCGGGCCCGATCCCCACCTCGTCTGCCAACGAGAGGGCGGCGCCGACCACATCGAAGGCATCCTTGGGTTTGGGTTGAGCCTTGAGCTCGAGGTTGAGGAACCAGTCCAACTCAAGCGTCAGTTCGAAGGCTTCACGCAGCGTTGGGACCTTCTCGCCGATGTAGCTGGACAGATCCCTGCGCTCGATGGCGCCGGCGGCGACCTGTCCGAAGGGATCATCGCGCTCGAACCAGGACCCGGCGTCGAGTGATCGGATCTCAGCCAGGGTGTACATCGAGAATGGGGCGGGAACGCGGTCTGGGAACTTGTCGGAGACGTCGGTCGTCCGCATCATCGCGTCGTCGTGCATGAGAACGAGTCGATCGTCCGCGGTGACCGCGAGGTCGGTCTCCCACAGATCGGCACCGACCGCATGTGCCTTGCGGGCCGCGACGAGGGTGTTCTCCGGCGCGAGACTGCCTCCGGCCCTGTGGGCGATGATGGCGACCATACGGCTGTATCGGCGTCTCCGGCCCGCTATCAGGCCATGGTGCAACGAGTCCGGATCCAAACAAGGGGATCAAGCATCTGGACGGGCGTCGCGTTCGGAGCGGGTGAGGAACATCGAAAGA
>SPCO01000149.1 GCA_004525275.1 Thermomicrobiales bacterium
ATGGCGACTCCTCCAGGATCTTCTGATGGCGCCGCTGGACCGAACAGTCACGTTCGCCGAGATGGATCCCGGTCCCATCTGTATCGAACAGGATCTGGATCTCGATGTGCCGAGCTCCTTCGATCAGGCGCTCCAGGATGAGCCGGTCGTCCCCGAACGCGGCCGACGCTTCGCGGCGAGCCCCGGCGAGTGCGTCGCCAAGCCGGTCGGAGGTTCGGACTTCGCGCATCCCTTTGCCGCCACCACCGGCTGCCGGTTTGACCAGGATCGGATAGCCGATCGATTCGGCGGCGCTCGCCAAAGCAGTGTCGGACTGGCCGGCGCCGTCGTAACCGGGCACGACCGGGATGTCGAGCGACGCGGCGAGCCGGCGCGCCGCCGCCTTGTCGCCCATTGCTCGGATGGCTTCGGGCGGCGGACCGACCCAGATGATCCCTGCGGCTTGCACGGCCTCCGCGAACTCGGCACTTTCGGCGAGGAACCCGAACCCGGGGTGGATGGCATCGGCGCCGGCCGCCCGTGCAGCCCGGATCACGGCCGCGCTGTCGAGGAGGTCGAGCGCTGCCGTTCCGTCGGTATCGGGCGCGACGGCCCGGATGCCAAGACGGTCGCACGTACGAATGATTCGAGTGACGATCTCGCCGCGGTTGGCGATGAACAGCGTACGGATGGCGAGCGGTGTGTCCCGACTGATGGCCACCTGCCCCGGCGTCATGAACGCGTCAATCGCGTCAGTCGCGACACGCCACCGTCCGCCAACGCGTCGCGCTGGGAGCCGGCCGCTCGCGATCCAGCGCTGAACGGTGCGTGTTGTGGCCCCGATCCGTGCTGCGGCCTGGCTTGGACTCAGTTCCCGAGACATTGGTGTCGCGATCGTCGCATATGCCGGGCTCCGACGCCACTCGGGTTGCGGTTGGCTACTCGTCTTCTAACGGGTCGGGCGCCCAGGCGGGCCGGCGCTTCTCGTCGAAGGCCCGGAATCCTTCCTGGGCCTCTTCGCTCGTTCGCTGCCGGGCGATGACCCGAGCCGTATGCCACTTCGAGGAGCCGTGACCGAGCCCGCGAACCTCGCGAACGATGGCCTTTGCCGCCCGGGTGGCCGTCGGTCCGGAGGCGAGGATATCGGCAACGGCTGTCTCCAGGGCGGCATCCAGAGCCTCGTCACCTTCGACGATCTCGTGCACGAGCCCGATCCGCGCTGCCCTCGTCGCGTCGAAGCGGCGGCCCCCTGGGAAGAGCGCTCGAGCGTGGCTTTCCCCGATCTTGGCGATGACGAACGGGCTGATGACCGACGGCAGGATCCCGAGGCGCGTCTCGGTAAAGCCAAAGCGCGTCCCGGACTCAGCGATGACCAGGTCGGCCACCGCACAGAGTCCCATCCCGCCGCCCAGCGCCGCACCGTGCACCCGGGCGATGACGGGGACCGGACAGGTGTCGATCGCCTCGAACATGTCGGCCATGGTCATCGCGTCCTGCTCGTTCGCCTCGGTGTCGAGGATCATCGATGCGCGCATCCAGCCGAGATCCGCGCCCGCGCAGAACGAGCGACCGTCGCCGGCAAGGATGACGACCCGCAATTCGGTCGGTCCCTCACGCGCGAGCTTTCCGAAGGCCGTGCGCAACTCGGCGATCAAGGACGCATCGAAGGCGTTGTGCACCTCGGGGCGAGCGAGCGTGATGCGCGCGACCACGTTACCGGGGCCACTGCGTTCGATCCGAAGCGAAGCCGTCATCGGTGCATCGTACCCAGCCCGGCGACCCGCTACGCTCCGTCCATGTTCCTTGGCATCGACCACCTGGTCATCGCCGTTCCCGACCCGGATGTCGCAGCCGACGCGCTGACCGCGGCGCTCGGTCTGACCGCTGGTGGCGGCGGTCGTCACGACCGCCTCGGGACCTTCAATCGGCTTGTCTGGCTGGGGGACTCATACCTGGAATTGATCGGCGTCTTCGATGCGGATCTGGCGCGGGCCGCGTGGGTCGGGCGCCCGACAGTCGACGCTCTCGAGGCGGGCGGCGGCCTGGCGACCTGGGCGATCGCGACGGATGCCATCGACCGCGATGTCGCCCGACTGCGCGAGACGGGTTCCGATCTCGCTCCACCCATCGCCGGCGAGCGTCTTCGACCCGACCGAGGCATTGTCCGTTGGCGACTCGCCGCCTCGCCGAGTCTCGCTCCGCACGCACCGCCATTCCTCATCGAGCACGACCCAGCGAGTGCCGAGTGGACGGCGGAGGATCGAGCCGCGCGCGCGATCGAGGCCGTCAGGCTGACCGCGCTCGAGATCGGCGTCGATGACGTCGCCGGCACGACCCGGCGGTACCTCGCGACGCTCGATCTTCGGTTCCGCCCGTCGTTGCGGGGTGGTGGTGCCCGCGACGCCGATATCGGTCAGCAGATCGTGCGGATCCGACCACGCAGCGCAGCGGGACCTTCAACGACCGTCCATCTCGCGCTGCCGGGTCGAGCCAAGGTCGAAGCAGACCTGCTGGGCTGTCGCTGGATCGTGAGCTCGTAGGCCGGCCCGACGATGGGACCCGACAACCCCTGGTCACCGAGCTGGCGACCCGATGAGACCGGCGGTCGACGGATCGCGATCCGGGCTGCCCGCCGCGGCGCGATCCTGGCCGGCCTCGTCTACGTGCCCCTTGCTGCGATCGCACCGATCGGCGGGCAATTGTCGCGCGAGCAGGCGCTCATAGCGATCGCCATCGGGCTGCCCGGCGTCGCACTGCTCGGGGCTGGGCTGGCGCCCGCCGCGCTTGGCTCCCGGATCGACGCCGTCGTGGCTGCGATCGCCTTCGGGATCGGATGCCCGGTCGCGGCCGTGACATCGCTCGTGATCGGTGCCTTCGTGCTCGGGGTCTTCCTTGACACCGAACTGGCCGGCCCGGTGCTGCGCGCCGGGATGTCCACAGCGCTTGGGATCGCCCCGCTCGTGGCCATTGGCGCAGGTCTGTGGGTCGTCGCGGTCCGCCGACTCAGTCGAGGAGCTTGACCTCGTCCCCGAGTCGGATGCGGCCGGGCCTGGAAACGTCGGCGAGGACCCCGAAGTCAGCGTGCTTGCCATCGCGCAGGCCGCGGGAGGCGATGAGCGTCCGGAGCGAGTCGAGATCGCGGGCACCCGTCTCGGGATCCTGGGTCGTAATCGCACAGCGGGCGTCGGGCTTGGTCACAGCCAGCACCGCGCCTCCGATCGCGATCCGGTGGCCGATCCAGGAATCCTCCTCGCGAGCCGTTGCACCGTCGAGTTCGATGAGCATTCGGAACCGACGCGCATCGGCTTCCACGACGCCGCTGTGCTGCGCGAATTCGGCGAGCGACCCGTCGGTCATGAGACTCGTCGGGTTGCCGTCGCGTGTACCGGCCGGACGGTCGCAACGAACGAGTCGAATGGTCCGTCGAGCGAATTCGGAGAGTGCCACAGCCCACGGGCCCTCGACGACATGCCCGACCCCCGTCCGGCCATGGATCGGCGTCTCGATGGGATCACCAAGCCGGATCTCGTCATCGATGACGTTGCCATCGGGGAACGTCAATCGGAGGTGTCGGCCATCGGGATCGGTGTGGGCACCGATCTGGACGAGCTCGGGAACGACGAGTCGATCGACCAGCCGGTTCGTGTCATCGGCCAGGAAGAACCGCCGATCTTCGAGGACGCCGAGTTCCGTGACATCGATCTCGTCGGGGTGCTCCAACCCAAGGCTGCGAACGGGCGCGATCGAGAAGCGGGCGGCCTTCGGCATCCGCGGATGCTACCGGACTCACATCCGGAAGACCCCGAAGCGGGTCTCGGGGATGGGCGCGTGGAGCGAGGCTTCGATGCCCATCGAAAGGATGCGCCGCGTATCGAGGGGGTCGATGACCCCGTCGTCCCAGAGGCGGGCCGTCGCGAAGTAGGGGGACCCTTCGCGTTCATAGGTCTCGAGGATCGGGGCCTCGAAGACGTCGCGCTCATCATCGGAGTCGAAGTCGCCGCGAACGGTGGACAGGACGCGGGCCGCCTGTGGGCCGCCCATGACCGAGATCCGGCTGTTCGGCCAGGACCAGAGAAGACGCGGCTGGTACGCGCGCCCGGCCATCGCGTAGTTACCCGCCCAGAATGAGCCGCCGATGAGGACCGTGAATTTGGGGACCTCCGCGGAAGCCACGGCCGTCACGAGCTTGGCGCCGTCCTTGGCGATGCCCGCCTCCTCGTATTCGCGCCCGACCATGAAGCCGGTGATGTTCTGAAGGAAGACGAGCGGGATACGCCGCTGGCAAGCAAGCTCGATAAAGTGGGCCCCCTTGAGCGCTGACTGGCTGAACAGGATCCCGTCATTGGCCAGGATCGCAACCGGGTATCCGTCGAGATGGGCAAAGCCGGTCACCAGCGTCTCGCCGTAGAGCGGCTTGAACTCGTGAAAGCGGCTGCCGTCGACGAGCCGGGCGATCAGCTCGCGGACCGGGATCGGGCGTCGGGGGTCGAGCGAGACGGCGCCGTACAGACCGCTCGGATCAACGTTCGGCGCTTCGGTCGGGCGGCGGTCCCAGGGCGGTTCCGGCGTCTTCCTGTTCAGGTTGAAGACGATCGAGCGCCCGAGGGCCAGGGCGTGCTCGTCATCGAGCGCTTCGTGGTCGGCGACCCCGGATCGACGGGTGTGGACCTCTGATCCACCGAGCTCTTCAGGCGTCACCTCTTCGCCGGTCGCGGCC
>SPCO01000206.1 GCA_004525275.1 Thermomicrobiales bacterium
ATGCAGGGGAGATGTTCGGCGAACTCTGGCAGGCCGCGCTGGTTGTCGGTGTCGGCATATTCGTCGGCGTCCGGATCGACCGTGAACGAGCGGCGCGAGCGGATGTCGAGCGGCGAGAGCGCTAGCGGCGAGCATCTGAGGAAAAGTACCGGACCCTCTTCGAGTCGGTAGGGGACGCCATCATCCTGATGGACGAAGACGGCCTCATCCATGAGGCCAACACGGCCGCCGCGCTGCTCTTGCGACGCCCGGCCTCCGAGCTCCGCGACCAGCCCCTGTCGTCGATCGCGCCGGCGGATCTGGTGGCGGCCCTGTCCGACCGCGACGGAGAAGCCGTCGTCGGCCCGGTCGCCGATCCTGACGGCGAACATCATTGGCTGATGCCCGTCAGGACCTCGCACGTGGACGCCAGTGGACGCCCCCTGATCCTGTGGCTCCTGCGAGACGTCACACCCCAAGTCGAGCGTCAGCAGCTGCTCGAGGAGTATTCGGGACAGGCCCTGGCCGCGCGGGAAGAGGAGCGACGGCGAGTCGCGCGCGACCTCCACGATGGCCCGCTCCAATCGGTCGTCCTGCTCTGGCGACAGCTGGATGCCCTTAGCGTGGCGGACTCCGGTCTCCGCGATCAGGTCGCTGCAGCTCGTGCCAGCGCGGAGGCGATCGCTGCCGAACTGCGACGTTTCGGCCGCGACCTGCGCCCTTCCCTCTTGGACGACCTCGGCCTCAGGGCAGCCTTGAAGGCGGAGGTCGAAGCTCTCGAGACGAGGACCGGCATCCACTGCCGCTACGACGCGCGTGGAGACGCCAACAGGCTGGGCGAGGACGAGCAGCTCGCCTTCTTCCGAATCTGCCAGGAGGGGCTCCATAACGTGGAGCGCCACGCCCAGGCGTCGGAGGTGACCGTGCGACTCTCTGTGTCGTCGAACCGGGCAGAGCTCGTCGTGGAGGATGACGGCATCGGGATGGCGAATCCACCAGAGTTCGCCGAGCTCGTCGGGCAGGGCAGGCTGGGCCTGGTCGGTATGCAGGAACGGGCTCGGTTGATCGGGGCCACGTGCACGGTGCAAGCGGGCCGTCGCGGTACCGTGGTGCGCTTGTTGGCGCGCCGTGGCTCGAACGCTCGTAACGTCCGCCGGGCGACCGACGCCAGCCGGTAACAGGGAGCTGGTCCGGCGGAGGTTGCAGGGCCCCTGTGACTGCCCAGCGGGGCCGCTGCCGACGGTCGCCGGTTACCGCCCGACTCAACCGATCCACGCGGCCCGATCGTCAAGGATCGGAGTCACCGGCCAGTGGCTGCAGGCGATGGCCCTACCATTCGACGGTAGGGTCGGAGTAGACCGTCTCGCCGTCGACCATCGTCATCAGGACCTTTGCGGTCCCGATCGGCTGCTCGGACGCCTGCACGATACTGCGATTGGCTACAACGAGATCGGCCCACATTCCAACCTCGATTGCGCCTGTCTGATCGAGGTGGTTCACGTATGCGGAACCGGATGTGAACGCGTGAAGCGCATCAGTCACGGAGAGTCGCTCGTTCGGGAGCAATGGCTCCATGGCGCCTCTCAGCGACGGGTCGACGCGGCTCACGGCGACCTCGATCTCTTCGAAAGGATTGGCGGTGCTGACCGACCAGTCGCTGCCGGCCGCCAGACGAGCACCGTGCCGAGCAATGCTGGCGAACGGGTACCACCACGCAGCGCGCTCGGCACCCAGGAACCGACTCTTGACTCTGATCTCCTCGCCATCAACTGCCCAAAACGGCTGGATGTTGGCGACGATACCGAGTGAGGCGAACCTCGACACATCGTCAGGATGGACCACGGAGACATGCGATATGTGGTGTCGATTGTCGAGCGGGGGATTCGTGTTGCGCACAGTCTCGAGCGCATTCAGGGCCTCCCGTACCGCTCGCTCCCCAATAGCGTGGAAATGGATCTGAAATCCTTCCCGATCGAGAGCCGCTGCGTATCGGTGAAGATCCGACGGGTCGACGAAACTCATCCCGCGGTTGTCGGTCGGTCGACCTTCAGGATCCAGATAGGGCTCGAGCACGGCAGCCGTGAAGTTGCCGATCGTTCCATCCTGCATGATCTTCACAGACGTGGCCCGAAGATGTCCGGTCGCGTTGTCCGCGCGAGCGTCGCGCATCCAGTCGATCTGCTCAGGCCCCGCATTGCGCTCCCACCACAGTGCCGCTACCACTCGGGCCGTGAGCTCGTGCCGGTTGGCCACTGATCGATAGGCATCGAGCACATCGGGTGTGACCCACGCGTCCTGCCAGGCCGTGATCCCCAGCGAGTGGAGATGCTTTTGCGCGAGCAGAATGGCCCGCTCGAGTTCGTTACGGGTCGTCGGCGGTAGGCGGGCCTCGACCAGACGGACGGCGGCCTCGTGGAGCGTCCCCTGTGGCTCCTTTGTGGCCGTTCTTTCGATCCGACCGAAAGGTGGATCGGGCGTGTTTCGATCGATTCCCGCTGCCGCCAAAGCGGCCGAGTTGACCCATCCATCATGGACTCCATTGTTCATCATGAAGGCCGGTCGATCCGGAACCGCCACATCGAGGAGCTCCCGAGACGGGCTTCCAAGCTCGAAGTCGGTCGAGTGCCATCCGGCTCCGACGATCCATGGCAGGTCCGGATGGTCGTCCGCGTAGCGCTTGATCGCGACAATCAGCGAGTCGACGCCCCGGACTTGATGAAGATCGCATCGAAGCATTGCCAGTCCACCAATCGACGGATGGATGTGAGCATCCTGAAAAGCCGGCATCACGGTTCGACCTTGCAGCCTGATGATCCTGGTGGCCGGGCCAGCGAGCGCGCTTGCCTCGTGATCAGCGCCGACGGCGACGATGCTTCCGCTCTTGATTGCGACCATCGATTGGCCGGGGTGTGAAATGACGTCGCCGCCTAGCAGAATGACGTCGGCAGCCAATCAGTCCCCCTC
>SPCO01000220.1 GCA_004525275.1 Thermomicrobiales bacterium
CCGGGCTGAACTGACGGCCCCGACCTACCGCATGACCTCATCCGGCAAGGTCATGATCGAGGGCAAGGAAGAGCTCAAGGCTCGTGGCCTGCCCTCTCCTGACCTCGCCGACGCATTCTGTTTAGCCCTCCACGCCCGGTCACGCGCTCGACGCCGGGTATCCAACTTTGGAGCATCTGCGTGACCCTCCTCGACCGACTACTCGGTAAGCCCGAGCGGCGTCCCAGCAAGGCATTGACCGCGCTGGGGCCATACGACTCGGGCATCCCGTTGACGAGCATGTACAACACCCCCCAACAGAAGGCGGCGGCGTACCTGCGGGCATACAAGGTCGGCTGGTTCTACAAGGCCGAGTCCAGGATCAGCAGCGACGTGGCGGGCCTGCCGTGGACGGTATCGGATGGCGATGCCGAAAGCGATGACCCCAACGAGACGACGCTGGGCCGCCCGGACCTGGACCTGCCGTTCGCGTCACTGTCACCGATCGACCAGTTCCAGCGACTCATGGAACGGCCCAACGAGCGCCAGTCGGGTCGGGTGCTACGCCAGAAGACGCAGATCCGCCTGGACATGGCCGGCGCGGCGTTTTGGTATCTCGAGGGCGCTGACTTCCTGAACGGTCTACCCACGGCCATCTACGGCATCAGCCCGTCGCGGATGTGGCCGAGCCTCGACCCGAGCGGCAACCTCGTCGGCTGGGTCATGGACAAAGACCAGCCGTCGGGCGGTGTGCCGTTCCTGCCCAATGAGATCCTGCCATTCGCAACCGCCACCTCGGACGACAGCGACTACTTCGGGGTCAGCGTGGTCGAGGCCGTCTTTGCCGAAGTACCGCTCACCGACCTCATCGCCCGCCATACCGGCGATGTCCTGACGACGGGCGGACGTTTGGCCGGCATGTTGTGGCCCAAGGACCGTTCGCTCGATGAGAACGAGTTCCTCGACGCACAGCGAGCGTGGCGCAACGTCGCCTCAGACCCCAACGCGGCCCGGCGGCTGCTCATGTTCCCCGAGCCGATGGAGTACGCCAAGGGCGCGTCGACCCCGGCTGAGATCGGCATCCCCGAGCTGGCGGCACTCAACCGCGACAACATCCTGACCGCGTTCCCGATCAGCCCGTATATCCTCGGCGTCCCGACTCCTGGTGGACTCAACTCGGGCGAGGTTCGACGTGAGGACCGGCGCGACTACTGGGAGGGCACGGTCCACCCTCGCGCCGACTTGCTGGAAGAGACGATCCAGACCCACCTCGTGTCCCGATACGAGCAGGCGGCCGGTCAGACCTTCGACTTCGAGATCGCCGAGCCGAACATGGACGACCCGGCTGCGTTGCTTGAGAAGGTCGCGGCGTTGCGATCATTGGCAGCGGCAGGGTTCGACGAGAAAGAGTCGGTCAAGGCGGTCGGGCTGGATCACCTCAAGTTCGCCGGCATCCCCGACACCCCCGACCCCAACTTGGCGGTGACGATCAACGACTCCCAGCGCCAGGACCAGACCCAGACGACGACCCGGCTCCTCAAGCCCGAGACGCAGAAGGGCATCAAGGCACGCGACGAGGTGGCATCGCTTGGTATCCCCGAGTTGACCGCGTTCCTCGACGCACAGCGACACCGCGTCACCGAGACGCTTCGGACCACGCTACCGGCGACCAAGTCCGAGCGCACGTCGTTCACCAAGACCGACCCCGAATGGTGGGACAGCCAGTACGAGGACTCGGAGCTTCGCAAGGTGCTGTCGCAGCTCTACTACACCTCGGGCCGAGCCGGATTGCAGGTCGTGGCCGACGGGCTGGGCCGGATCGTGCAGAACAAGGCGGTCGATCGGGTGCTCGCCAACCTGTTGCAGTACGGCGGCTCACGGATCGCGGACATCAACGCCCGTACCTTGCAGTCGATCACGGTCGAACTGGCCGAAGGCGTGCGTCGTGGGTACAGCATCCCGCAACTCATCGACGGCGTGCCTGGCGAGGGCTTCTCAGGTATCTACAAGGTCGGCATGGACAACGGCGTCGGGGTCTGGGGCGATGCTCGGGCCGAGATGATCGCGCGCACCGAGACGATGCTGTCGTATAACCGCGCGGCGTTGCTTGGATACAAGGACTTCGACATCCGCGAGGTCGAGGCGATCGACGGACCCGATCATGAGTGCGGCGTCCGTAACGGCCAACAGTTCAGCGTCGAGGATGCGCTGTCTATCGACGACCACCCCAACGGCACGCTCGACTGGCTCCCACTGACCGACAAGTCGTGGCACGCTCCGGCTGCCCCGGTCGTCATCAACATGAGCGCCGACGGCATCGCCATCCCGGCGCCCGTCGTCAACATCCCCGCCCCGGTCGTCAACGTGCCCGAGCAGACCGTGGACACCGGCGCGTTCGTGTCGGCCATCCACGACCTCAAGGCACTGATGACGGCACCGCGCGTCCAGCGGGTGATCCGAGATGACCAGGGACGCATCATCGGCGTCGAAGCTGTGGAGGTCGAGTGATGCTGTTCACCCCGACCCGGCTGTATTGCCCCAACTGCAAGATCGAGACATGGAGTGCATCCGGCCCCGAGGCTCGGTTGCGCCCGGTCCACGTCTGTCCGAAGCTGCGCGGACTCATCGCGCCGCTGTACCCGGTCGGGGTCAAGGCCAAGGTCGTCGCACA
>SPCO01000197.1 GCA_004525275.1 Thermomicrobiales bacterium
ACCCATTTCCCGACTACCCGCCGGAAGGCGTCCGTCGGCCCCTCCAGCGGGCCATCGCGCAGCTGCGCGGCGAGGTCGTATAGCCGCGGATCGTCAGGCTCGCCGGCGGCCCGGTCCTACTCGCCGATCCGCACGATCCAGCGCCCCCTGGCCGCCCCGGCCAGGATCGCATCCAGGGCCGGGTCCAGGGTCTCCAGGGTCACCTCGGTGCAGTGCACACCGAGATCGCGCGGCCGCAGGTCGGTAGCCAGTCGATCCCACAGGGCGCGCCGGCGCCCGATCGCGAGATTGACCGAATCCATCCCGAGCAGGGCCACCCCGCGAAGGATGAATGGGAAGACCGTCGTGTCGAGCTTGACCCCGCTCGCATTCCCCGAGGCCGCGACAGCCGCTCCGACCCGTAGCGTCCTGAGGACATAGGGCAAGGTAGCCGCGCCGACCGCATCCACCGCGCCGGCCCAGCGTTCCGACTCGAGCGGCCGGCCCTCGGCCGTCACCTCGTCTCGACCCATGATCCCGGCCGCACCCAGGGCCAGTAGCCGACCCGCTTCCTCGGGCTTTCCGGTCGCGGCCCACACCTCGTAGCCGCGATCGGCCAGGATCGCGACCGCCGTGCCGCCCACGCCGCCCGATGCCCCCGTGACCAGCACCGGCCCCGAGGCCGGGCCCAACCCACGCTCCTCCAGCGCAACGACGGACATCGCGGCGGTGAACCCGGCGGTCCCGATCGCCATCGCGTCGCGCGCGGACAGCCCGGGCGCGAGCGGAACGACCCACTCGGACGGCACTCGCTGGAACGTCGAGTACCCGCCGTGCCGCGATACCCCGAGCTCGTATCCGTGGGCAAGCACGGTCGATCCGACTCCGATCGAAGGATCGGCCGACGCGATGACTTCACCCGCCAGATCGATGCCAGGGATCAGCGGGCTGATCCGCGCCACCTTGCCGTCGACCCGCGTGGCGAGCCCATCCTTGAAGTTGACGCTCGACCAGCCGACCCGGATCTCGACCTCGCCGGGCGGCAGCTCCGCCTCGTGGAAATCCACGGTCCCTCGCTCGAACCCATCGTCGGTCTTCCTTGCGGTATAGGCGCGAAACGTCGGGGGGATAGCGGTCATGCGAGCTCCTCTGCGATCGGTCGACGCCATCGTAGGCCCAGGTTGGGATTGCGTCGCGACCATTGACGTGCGGCCCGACATCGGCCACCATGCGCGGACCGTGACCCACACTCAATGCTCCTGGAACATGTGTATGCGATGGCGGCCCCGCCGTGCGGAGGATGGGGTCTGAGGTCACGCGCTACCTGAGACAGGACGTGGGACCACAGACGAGGTCCCGGGGCTGCAGTTCCAAGAGGAGCTGCAGTTTTTTTGTTTCCTCCGAACGACGCGACGGGTGACCGCCACGAACCACCGGCCTTCCCAGGGCCACGGGCCTCGCGGCGAGCACCAATCAGTCACCCACCCCATCGTTCCAAGGAGCCGACCGACATGACCGATCTCGATCCGACCACCTTCCGCCCAGAGACACGGGCGCTCCATTCAGGTCAGAAGCCCGATCCGGCGACGAACGCCCGGGCCGTCCCGATCTACGCCACGACTAGCTACGTCTTTGACGACGCGGCCCACGCCGCTCGCCTGTTCGGGCTCCAGGAATTCGGGAACATCTACACGCGGATCATGAACCCGACCACGGACGTCTTCGAGCAGCGCGTCGCCGCCCTCGAAGGCGGCGTGGCGGCACTTGGCGTCGCGTCGGGTCAGGCAGCGGAGACCCTGTCGATCCTGAACCTCGCCCGATCCGGCGACAACATCGTCGCCTCGTCGAGCCTCTACGGCGGCACCTACAACCTGTTCACCCACACCCTGCCAAAGATCGGCATCACGACGACGTATGTCGACGGCTCCGACCCGTCGGCATTCGGACGGGCGATCAACGAGAACACCAAGGCGGTCTTTCTCGAGTTGATCGGCAATCCGCGACTCGACGTGCATGACCTCGCCTCGATCGCGGACGTGGCTCACGCCCGAGGCGTGCCGGTCATCGTCGACAACACCTTTGCCCCCCTCCTCGCCCAGCCGATCAAGCACGGCGCGGACATCGTCATCCACTCGGCCACCAAGTGGATCGGTGGCCATGGGACCGCGATCGGCGGTGTCGTCGTCGACGGTGGGACCTTTGATTGGGCGGCAAGTGAGCGGTTCAAGGCCGACTTCGTCGATCCGGACCCGTCGTACCACGGGATCAGCTACACGGGGGCGTTCGGCAACCTCGCGTTCATCCTGAAGCTCCGGGTCCAGGGCCTGCGCGATCTCGGTCCCGCGCTCAGTCCGTTCAACGCGTTCCTGTTCCTCCAGGGCCTCGAAACGCTTCCACTTCGGATCACCCGTCACAGCGAGAACGCGCTCGCGGTCGCCAGGTGGCTCGAGACCCGGCCGGAGGTCAGCTGGGTCAGCTACCCGGGTCTCGAATCGCATCCATCGCACAAGCTTGCCAAGCGCTACCTCACCGGCGGCTTCGGTGGGGTCGTGACCTTTGGCGTCAAGGGTGGCATCGAGGCCGGCCGACGACTCATCGACAACGTCCAGATCTTCTCGTTGCTGGCCAACGTCGGCGACGCCAAGTCGCTGATCATCCATCCCGCTTCCACGACGCACTCGCAGCTCACGGCCGCGGAACAAGTCTCGACCGGTACGACTGAAGAGCTCATCCGATTGTCGGTGGGTCTCGAACATATCGACGATCTGCTTGCGGACCTCGAGCAGGCGCTTGCGGCCGCAAACGTCGAAGACCCGGCCGACGGGGAGCTCGTCGGCGCGGCAGGATGACCCTGGCTGCCCACACGACCCAGCCGGCCGGTCCCCCGAACGGGACCGGCCGCCTCGAGTCCGTGAGCCTGGGCCCCTTCGAACTTGATAGCGGCGCGGTCGTCGCCGACTTGACCGTGGCCTACCGACACGACGGGCCGGCTCCCGACCGAGCCTCACAGGTGCTGGTGATCCACGCGCTGACCGGTTCGGCCGACGCCGCCGGCGACTGGTGGGAGCCGCTGATCGGGCCCGGTCGTGCCCTCGACACGGATCGAGTGGGCGTTCTGTGCGCCAACCTGCTGGGTGGCCGCTACGGGACGAC
>SPCO01000186.1 GCA_004525275.1 Thermomicrobiales bacterium
ATGGACGCTGCCTCCGCCTTCAGATCGGCGAGGTCCGCCTCGATCTGCAGTCGGAGGATCTCCATCTGGACAGCGGTGTCGGGCCGCGCCACGGCTTGCGCTTCGGCTTTCGTCGGGACATCTTCTCCATCGTCACCGCTGATCCACGACAGTAGTCGGTTTCTGGACTTCAGACTGGCCTCGGCCCGGCGAGGCCGAGGATCGACCGTGGTCAGGCCGGGTAGATCAGACTCGCTATCGGCGATGAGCTGGGCACCGCACGATGGGCAGTCCTTCGCGGCCGGTGCGAGAGCGCCCGAACACCACGGACAGACGAGATCCGATGGTTGGTCGGCGGATGGTTTCGAATTGACCATGGTGGAAATCCTAGCGCGTTGCGACGCCGATGCGATGGCCCATCAGTCAGGTGCCGAACAGGACGGTCATTCCCACTCGATCGTGGCCGGCGGCTTGGAGCTGATGTCGTAGACCACGCGGTTGACGCCCGGCACTTCGTTGACGATCCGCGCAGAGATCTTGCCCAGTACGTCGTATGGGAGCTTGGCCCAATCGGCGGTCATCCCGTCCTCGCTCGTGACGGCCCGGATCGCGACGACGTTGGCATATGTCCGACCATCGCCCATCACTCCGACCGAGCGAACGGGCGTGAGGATCGCGAACGACTGCCAAAGGCTTCGATACAGGTTCGCGCCCTTGATCTCGTCGATGACGATCCAATCGGCCTCGCGCAGCGTCTCGAGTCGCTCGGACGTGACCTCACCGATGATCCGGATCGCGAGACCCGGTCCCGGGAAGGGTTGGCGCAGAACCATCGCCTCCGGGAGCCCCATCTCCAGCCCGACCTTGCGGACTTCGTCCTTGAAGAGATAGCGGAGCGGCTCGATGAGCTGGAACCGAAGATCCGCGGGCAGGCCCCCAACGTTGTGATGGGTCTTGATCTTCTGGGCGGTCTTCGTCTCCGACGTGGCCGACTCGATGACGTCGGGGTAGAGCGTCCCCTGGGTCAGGAAATCGATGCTGCCGAGCTTGGCCGCCTCCTCTTCGAAGACCCGGATGAATTCGTCGCCGATGATCCGCCGCTTCTCTTCCGGGTCCTCCACGCCAACCAGCCGGGCGAGGAACCGATCGCGAGCGTCGACCATGACCAGGTTCATCCCGAGATCGCGCTCGAAGGTCACCCGGAGCAGCTCGGATTCCTTCTTGCGCATCAGGCCGTGATCGACGTAGATGCAGGTCAATCGATCCCCGACCGCGCGGTGGACGAGGGCCGCGGCGACCGCCGAATCGACGCCGCCGGACAGGGCACAGATCACCAGGCCGTCGGAACTCGTCCTCTCGGCGTGACGGTCGACCCGCTCGCGGATCCCGGCGACCGTGGTATCGATGAAATTGGCGGCCGTCCAGGTCGGGGCGATCCCCGCGATCCCCTCGACGAAGTTACGCAGGACCTGACGCCCGCGGGGGGTGTGGACGACCTCAGGATGGAACTGGATGCCGTAGAGGTTCCTGTCCGGGGCGGCCAGGCCCGCGTATGGCGTCGAATCGGACTGAGCGGTCGCCCGAAACCCCTCAGGCAGTCGGGTGATCGAGTCGCCGTGGCTCATCCAGACCGGTTGCTCGCGGTCGATGTTCTCGAACAGCCCGACTTCGTCGGTGATGGTGACATTCGCCGGGCCGTACTCGCGACGATCGGCGGGCAGGACATCCCCGCCGAGCTCGAGGGCCATCATCTGGGCGCCGTAGCAGATCCCGAGGACCGGGATCTTGCCCGACCAGATCGCCGGATCCGGTCGCGGCGCATCTGGGTCGTAGACCGACATCGGGCCGCCCGACAGGATGATCGCTCGAGTGCCGCGACGCTCGAGCTCCTCAAAGGTGGTGTCGTGGGGAAGTAATTCCGAATAGACGTCGAGTTCGCGGACGCGCCTGGCGATGAGTTGGGCGAACTGGCCTCCAAAATCGAGGACGGCAACCGTTCCTGCAGGGGCCTGGTCAGCACCGGCTGGGCGATCGTCCGGTGATCGCTCTGGGGGCGGAGCCTTGAGCGCGGCCTCAAGATAGGCCTCCACCTCGGCGTCGTCCGGGGCGAGGACTCGATGACCGGCATTGGCGGCCTCACCGTGGACCGTCTTCCCGCGCTCCTGTGAGCCGTCTGGGGTTTCATCGGGTGGGCCCGCCGGGCCTTCGTCCGCGCTGCTCCCTGTCGACCCGGTCGCTTCCGCCAATCCGCCCTCCACCTCCGACTGTCTGGTGGCCAGTCTAACCGGCCCTGAAGGTCCGTCTCGGGGCGCTGCGCGTCGGCCCCGGCGGCACACGAAGCGGCGAGTCTTGGGTCTGGTCCCTGCCGCGTAGCCAACCTCTTGACCGTCGAGATATGCGCCCGGGTCTTATGTCACGGAATGGGACGGCCGTGTGTCACGGAATGGGACGGCCGTGGCGACGATCCGGTAGCGGGTCTCCTGGTCAGTCAGGCCTTGGGCGAGCGTGACGCGAGGGACGGAATCGACGTTGTCTGGCCACTAGCCCCAGCGGTAGGACTCGGGTGCATACCGTCTCTGGCAACCAGCGTCGGCTCCGGTCTGCGCCGACCGGAGCCGGGCCAGGAGCCGGGTCGGACGTCATCCGACCCGGCTCTACTCACGGTCAATCGCGATTGCGCATCGCCTCCGCGGCCATCGTGAAGTAGTGCTCGAGTTCCGCGGCGACATCGTCGACCGGATGCATCTCGGCCACGGCCGCACGCATGTGGACCAGCCATCGATCCCGTTCCGCCGGGCCGATGGCAAACGGGGCGTGGCGCATCCGCAGGCGCGGGTGCCCTCGCTCGTCGTTGTAGATCGTCGGTCCGCCCCAGTACTGGATCAGGAACAGCGTAAGTCGGTGGCGCGCCCCGGCGAGGTCGAGCTCTGGGTAGATCGGGCGCAGGATCGGGTCCCCTTCGACGCCCTCGTAGAAACAGTTGACGAGCCCCTCGAAGAACGGGGTGCCGCCCGAGCGCTCGTACAGACTCAACGTGTCGACCATGCGGGACCGAGGATAGCCGTCTGCCGTCCGGCCGACTCGTCGTGACGTTCAGGTTGCTCAATTCGTCCGAGTTGCTCAGTTTCATGTACCTGGGTCGGTAAAGTGCAGAAACAGCACTAGCCCCGGACACCTCGGTCGAGAGAGAGTGACCTATGCATTCTTATCAGCAGAGCTGCCCGGTTGCGCGAGGAGCCGAGGTGTTCGCCGAACGATGGACACCAATGATCATGCGCAACATCCTCTATGGGTGTCACGGCTTCAACGAGATCGCCGCCGGCGCACCCGGCCTATCTCGTTCCCTCCTTACCAAGCGACTCGCAGAACTCGAACGAGCGGGAGTCAATCGCGATCACCCGAAGGAAAACGGCCACGGATCAGCACCGGAGGGCTGACCGTCACTGGACCATCAGCCCTGCCCAAAGCCTTGCCTACCTGGAACCGACGACCGGCGATTGGCCAGCGACTCCATTCGGCAAGAGGAAACGACCGGCTCACGGCCAACCTTGTCTACCGCCTCGAAGACGGGTAGCAGGAACCCAAGCCAAGGGTCGAGACGTGCCCATCGCTGGCTCAGTCGGCGGGGACCGACTCCAACCGACGTTTGAGGGCTTCGATGTCCAGCGAGGCCGCCCGGCGAGCCTGCGGCGCGACCATCGATTCGAACATCCGGTAGCGCAGTGGTAGACCCAGTCGCAGCGA
>SPCO01000144.1 GCA_004525275.1 Thermomicrobiales bacterium
ATTCGACTCGATCGTCCATCCCTGGGAACGCGAGCGCTACCTGGAGCGCGGCTAGCCGGCCGGGATCAGGACCGACTCGCGCGGACCCCGCGCAGGCGCCCGGCGATATCCCTGTGGCCAGCGGCATCCGCGAGATCGGCCGGGGTCGCGCCGCCGCCGGAAACAGCGTTCGGATCCGCTCCGGCCGACAGGAACAACTCGACCAGCTCCGCGTCGCCGTGCTGAGCAGCCGCGTGAAGTGGGGTGAATTCGTTGCGCTGGGTGGCGTTGACATCGGCTCCGGAGGCGATCAGGAGTCGACACACCTCATGGCTTCGACTGCCCGCCGCGCTGTGGAGCGGCTGGACCTGCAACTCGTTGGTCGAATAGACATCGACCGACGCGCCGGCCGTGATGAGCATCCGGGCGACTTCGGGCTTGTCGAAGAACGCGGCGAAATGCAAGGCCGTGAATCCATCAGCCGAGTAGGCCTTCGTCGCCCACGGGTCTTCGTCTAGTCGCTCGCGCAGGCGATCGATATAGCCGAGCGCGGTGGCTTCGAATACGTCGAGATCAGGATCCACGGCGAGCAGAGCGTCTGTCGTGGCCCGGTCGGATCGGTAGCGCGAGAGCATCAGGACGGAGACGCCGTCCCGATTTCGGGTCAGCACGAGGGACGGGTCTTCGGCCATGAGTTCAGCGACCCGCGCGGCGTCATCGGCGGTCACTGCCGCGATCAGCTCGGCATCCAGCGGTTCCATGGCCTCGCTCCTCCGTGACGCCGACCATCGTACGCGGAACCCCGATCGCGCCGACACCCCGTCGAGCCGAGCGTTACTCTGACGACGACACACGTGAGGGGTGCGATGCGGCTCGAAAACAAGGTCTCGATCATCACTGGCGGCGGAGGCGGGATGGGCCGCGTGGCCGCGCAGCTGTTCGCAGCGCAGGGCGCCAGGATCGTCGTCGCCGAGTACAGCGAGGCAGCCGGGGCCGAGACCGTCGAACTCGTTCGTGCCGCGGGCGGCGAGGCCACCTTCGTCAAGACGGATGTCTCCAGCGACGCCGATGCCCGCGCCATGGTCGAACACGCGCTGGCCACGTACGGCCGACTGGACTGCCTGTACAACAACGCGGGTGTCATGCCCGAGGCGGACCACTCGGTCGTCGATACGGACGTGGCCACTTGGGACGCGGTCATGGCGGTCAATGTCCGGGGCGTCTTCCTCGGCTGCAAATATGCGATCCCGGCGATGATCGCGGGCGGCGGTGGCTCGATCATCAATATCGCAAGCTTCGTCGCCCTCGTCGGCTGCAGCGTGCCCCAGGACGCGTATACGGCGTCCAAAGGGGCCGTCCTGTCCCTGACTCGCAGTCTCGCCGTGCAGTTCGGCCCGGAGGGGGTCCGGACCAACGCGATCTGCCCTGGCCCGGTCGAAACACCATTGCTCATGGACTGGCTGGTCAAGGACGAGGCCGCCAAGCAACTCCGGCTGGCGCGCAACCCGACCGGCCGGTTCGGCAAGCCGGAGGAGATCGTGCACATGGCCGTCTACCTCGCGTCCGACGAGTCGCGCTGGACGAACGGCGCGTCGCTGGTGGTCGATGGCGGCATCACGGTCAACTATTTCTGATCGAAACGGAGAGGCCTCGATGACGGAGGAACCAGTCGACATGGCCACGGGCAGGATCGCGATCGGCGTCGACGTGGGCGGCAGCGGGATCAAGGCTGCCGTCGTCGATGTGGAGGCTGGACGGTTCCGCTCCGAGCGCATTCGGGTACCGACCCCGAACCCCTCGACGCCGGACGCGGTCCTCGCCACGATCGCCCGGCTCACCAAGCGATTGGCCAAGGCGACCGGGATCGGCGACGCGACGCCGGTCGGCATCGGCCTGCCCGGTGTCACGATCGACGGCGTCCTGAAGTCGGCCTCCAACATCGATCCGGCGTGGATCGATTTCCCGGTGGTCGAGGGGATGACCCGGGTCATGAGCCGGTCGATCTCGATCATCAACGATGCGGACGCCGCCGGGATCGCAGAAATGCGTTTCGGGGTCGGCCGGGATCAGCCCGGGGTGGTCATCTTCCTGACCCTCGGCACCGGTGTCGGCTCCGGTGTCTTCATCGACGGGACCCTGGTCCCGAACACCGAATTCGGGCAGATGGAGATCCGTGGCCGTCCCGCCGAACGGCGATCCGCGGCGGCGGCACGCGCCAAGCGCGGTCTATCGTGGAAAGCCTGGGCGATGGACCTGGACGAGCACCTCGAGCGGATCCATCAACTGATGTGGCCGAACCTGATCATCCTCGGGGGCGGCGTGAGCAAGAACGCCGACAAGTACTTGCCACGGCTGACCGTACGGTGCCCGATCGTCCCCGCCGAGCTACGCAACGACGCAGGGATCATCGGCGCTGCGATCGTCGCGGCAGAGACCGTAGAGACCGTAGAGACCGAGAGCGTCGCGGCTGACAGCGATGCGGCCGAGGGCATCACGACCGAGAGCGTCGCGACCGAGAGCGCGTCGGCCGACGGACCCGGGACATGAGCGCCTGGTCATTGCGCGGATCCGCCTGATCTCCGGCCGTGTTCGATCCGTCTGAACTCTTCGCGCTTGAGTTGACGGAACAACTCCGGTTCATCCTGGAACTCGGCGCCGCGGTCGCTGCTGCGCTGGTCGGCGGCGCGATCGCCGTTCGTCTGCGTCAGCCGGTCATCATCGGGTACCTGCTCGCGGGCGTCGCGATCGGACCGTTCACCCCCGGCTTCGTCGGCGACGTCGAAAGCATCGCGGTGTTGGCCGAGGTCGGGGTCATCCTCCTGCTCTTCGCGTTGGGCGTGGAGTTCTCGATCAAGGATTTGCGCGCTGTCAGCCGCATGGCGGTCCCAGGTGCTGTGGCCCAGATCGCGGTGGTCCTCGTGACCGGCGGGGCCGTCATGGTCGGGCTCGGCTTTGAGATGCGCGAGGCACTCGTCGTCGGGGCCTGCCTGTCGATCTCCTCGACGCTGGTGGTACTCAAATCGCTTGTCGATCGAGGTGAACTCGACAGTCTTCATGGCCGGGCGGCCATCGGCTGGGCGGTCGTCCAGGACATCGCGACGATCGTGTTCATCGTCGCCCTGCCCCCGGCGGCCGGCGGCGACATCCTGCTGCCATTCGTCGCCGCAATGGCCAAGGCCGCCCTCTTCCTGGTCCTTGCCTTCGTGGTCGGGACCCGGTTGCTGCCATGGGTCTTCGCCCAGGTCGCCAGGCTCGGGTCAAGCGAGCTCTTTCTCCTCATGGTCGTCGCCACAGCCCTGCTGACGGCCTTCGTCTCGAGCGCGATCTTCGGGCTCTCGCTGGCCCTGGGTGCCTTCGTGGCGGGCCTGCTCATCTCCGAATCGGAGTTGTCCCACCAGGCCGCCGCTGAGGTCACGCCGTTCCGCGATCTCTTCGCCGTTCTGTTCTTCGTGAGCGTCGGGATGCTGGTCGACCCGGCGGCACTCGTGGCGGATGCCGGACTCGTCGCCGTGCTGATCGTCATCGCGGTCGGCGTGAAGGGCGTCGTGACGGCGATACTGGGCCGTGGTCTCGGCCTGCCGTCGCGGTCGGCGATCCTCCTGGGCAGCCTGATGGCGCAGGTCGGCGAATTCAGCTTCATCCTGGCCTCCGATGGCCGCGAACTTGGCCTGTTGAGCGCCCAGACCTACAACCTCGTGCTCGGGACCGCGGTCGTCAGCATCCTCATGAGCCCGTTCGTGGCGCGGCTGGCGAGCAGACTCGTCGGCTGGGTCGCACAACGTGCGTCAATGCCCACGACGGAGGATCTTGGGATCGATCCGCCGTCGGAGCGTCGGCGGACCGCCGAGCTATCGCGGACTGAAGCTGCCCGGCACGAACACGACGGGTCGAGTCGCCCGACGGTCGTCGTCCTGGGCGCCGGACGCGTCGGTCGGGTGGTCGTCAACGCGGTCCTGGCCCGTGGGTTTCGGTGCGTCGTCGTCGACCGCGATGTCAAACGTCTGGAAGCTGTCGGCCAACTCGGTGCGACGACGCTCTATGGGGATGCGGCCAACCCTGAGATCCTCAAGCGAGTCGGACTGGAGCAAGCCAGGGTGCTCGTTGTGGCTATCGGTGATGCGCTCACGGCGCGATTGGCGACGGAGCGTGCGCTGCAGATCAATCCGGGTCTGTCCATGGCTTCCCGGGTCCGCGGTGGAAGCCAGATCGAAGTGCTCCGCCAGCTTGGCGTCAGGCGCCTGGCCGACCCGGAAGCCGAGGCGGCCTTCGAGCTGGCGCGCCATGCGCTGCAACGGATGGGCGTGTCCGGCCCGGAGTTGAGCGCGATCCTGACCGGGCTCCGACGCGACGTATACGGCCGTGGCGGACCGCCGAGCGTATGATCGATGCCAGATCTCCAAGACGCAGAGGCACACAACGATGACCACCGACACCCCGGCCGACGTTCTCACGACGCACATGATCATCGGCGGCGAGCTGGTCGATGCGGTCGATGGCCAGACCTTCGATATCGTCGACCCATCGACCGGCTCGATCATCGCGACTGCCCCGCTGGGCGGCCCGGCCGACGTCGATCTGGCGGTCCAGGCCGCCCGCAAGGCGTTCGACGAGCGCAAGGGCTGGGCAAACTGGGCGGCCGGCAAGCGCGGTCGAACGCTGGCCAAGTTCGCGGCGCTCATCAAGACGCACACCGAGGAGCTCGCGCAGCTTGAGAGCCGGAATATCGGCAAGCCGATCACTGGCGCCCGGGGCGAGATCACCGGCGCCAGTCTCGTCTTCGACTACTACGCGGGTGCCGCCAACAAGCTCTTCGGCCAGACCATCCCGGTCAGCAAACCGGGGCTCGA
>SPCO01000126.1 GCA_004525275.1 Thermomicrobiales bacterium
AGGATCTTGATGCCGAAGTCGAGGCGTACGAGCGCGAGCGAGAGGCGGCCGAGGCGGTCAGCGCGGTCGAGCCCGAACCAGAGCCCGAGACGGTCCTCGCAGTCGAACCCGAGGCGGTCAGCGCGGTCGAGCCCGAACCAGGGCCCGTCGACGTCGTCGCACAGCCGGTATGGCAGATCGTCGCGCCGGATCCGGCCACGCAGGTCGATGTGCCGACGCCAACGGATGCACCTCCATCCATTCCCGCGGCGACGTCGAACGAGACGGCGGAACCCGAGTGGCCGACCCGAGCTGCCTGGTTGGGGAGTAGCCCGTCGAAGGGACTGCCTTTCCTCGGCCGTCCGAGCGCGCCACGGGGTGGGATCGATGCGTTGTGGGCGGCATCGGCACAGGAAGTCGTCACACCGGCCGCGCAGAGCAAGGCCGCCGGCGGCATCCAGCCCTGTGTCAGTTGCGGGTTGTCATTGTCCGCCACCGCCCGGTTCTGCCGGCGCTGCGGGACCCCCCAGGCCGGCTGACCCAGCGGCTTCCGGCCCTGCATCTCGAACGCGAACCCAGGCGGCCCCGTAAAGCAGCGCCTGGAACGAGAAGGACAACCACGCGAGCGCGACGAACGCCGACGCGAGCGAACCGGCCAGCGCCGCGACACCGACCAGCCGGGGCACGAGGAACATGAAGACCTGGCTGAGGACGACGATTGCGAGGCCGACCGCCACCGCCGGCGTCAGCACGGCACCCCAGCCGGGCGGTCGTGGAGGCAGCGTGCGGTAAACCACGAGGACGGCGCCGATCGACAAGGACACCAGCACCGGCAGAGAACCCGCGATCTCGGACACGACGCCCACCATCGGGAGGTCAGGCGCCAGGGTGGTGAGAGCGGCGGCGACCGTCGTCAGCACCACGAACCCGACGATCGCCACGACCAGGATGGCGACGACCAACAGGCCGCGCGCGGTACGACGCACGATATCGCGCTCCGGATCGACTCGGAAGATCCGAGCAAACGCGACATCCAACGCCCCGTACAGCTGGCTGACAGTCCACACGATCCCAATGATCCCGAGGAATGTTGTGAACGCCGCACCGGCGGTCATTGCCTCGAGCGCTCCCTCGAAGAGGTCAGCCAGCGGCGGGAAGGTGGCGCTGAGCGAATCCACGACCGACTGTCGGACCGCCGGATCTCCGGTCAGCCAACCAGCCAAGCCGAGGATCAGGAGAGTGGTCGGGATGGAAGCGAAGAGCGACGAAAACGCCAGCCCGTTGGCGAGTAGACCCCCAGCTGCGCCGCCGTAGATATCCATGACGGCGCGGAATCGAGCGACTCGCGGTTCGTCCAGGACTCGCGCCGCGATGGCGGTCGGGTCGATCGGCCATGAGAGTCTCAGCGGTCGATATCCTCGAACAGGCCGGGCTGGAGGTCCGCGGCACGAACGCGTCTCGGGACGTTGACCAGCGCTCTGACTTCGCCGCGCCGCACGAAGCGTCGACCGCCCAGCTTGATGCTCTGCAGGCGGCCGGACCGCGCCCAACCACCGATCGTGCCAGTCGTGAAATGGACATTTGATGCCGCGAGGATCTCCGCGGCTTCAGCGAGCGTGATCCAATCCGTGGCTGCCATGCGAATCAGTCGGCCGTGGTTGCCGGGCTGGCCGGCGTCGGGTTCGTCTTGGGCGAGGACGCCGTGTCGGGCGTCGAGCTCGCAGGGGTTGACTCGGTCGCTTCGTCGGTCGACTTCGAAGACTTCTCCCCGGTGGCCTTTGAGGTCGCCGTCGCATTGCGTTCCTTCTTCGCCCAACCCGAGCCCCGGTAATGGATCGCAGGCGCGCTGATCGCCTTGCGGACTGGGCCACCGCCGCACAACGGGCAAGTCGTCGGTCGATCAGCGTGGAGACCGTGGGTCACCTCAAACCGGCGGCCGCAAGCGGCGCAGTCATAGTCGTGGGCCGGCACTGCTGTCGACGCCTCAGCCGCGCAGAAGTCGCATGCCGCACTTGGGGCAATAGAACGCCCGCTCATGAGCGGAAGCAAAGCCACAATGAGCGCACACGAGACCCCCGCGCCCTGCCGCCGGCACCGGCCGCTCGATCGCGGTCAGACCGAGCGCGTACTGACTCGCCAGGACGTTGCCCAGTAATCCACCGAGGATGCGAGTCCCGATTCGGTCCGTGTCGCCGCGAACGCCTTTGCCGCCCCAGCCGACGACTGCCCGGCAGACCATGTCGCCGGTGGCTTCATCCCAATGGGCCGCCACGCCGCCGACCACAGCGTTGTACTCGGGATAGCCAGAGGTATCGACCTCACCCTCAAGCAGGGCGCACACGAACGTGTCGAACGCCAGATCCACGGCGTCGATCGATTCGAGGACGACCAGAGCGTGGCGTGTGATCGGCGAGTGGACGTGATGGGCGTTCAACCACTGCATCGCCTCCGACGGCGTCGCGATCGTGGGCGTCGCCTGGCTGAATTCGATCGGCAGCGGCTCGACGACTTCGATCTCGGATCGGGCCAGCCCGACGAGCATACTCGGCAGCTCCGCGATGGCCGCCGGACCAGCCTTCAGCCGAACGCCTTCACTACTCTTGCCCGCGTAGTACAGCTTCAATTGGTAGTCCTGCGCCACGACCTCTTCCGGCATCAAGACGGACGAGGCCGGTGCACGCGCCGGCTCCGACGGTGCGTCCGCGCCACCTCGGCGCTTCAGGAATTCAAGCGGCACTGCAACTCCACAGGTGCTGACTGGATCGATGCCCATCGTAGCAGGGGCGATGCGAGGACCAATCGGCGGACGGGTCAGCGAAGCGCTTCGAGGACCAGCGCTTCATCGGGAGCGAGGTCGACCACGACGTCCGGCTTTATCACCCGGGGGCTCGGCGTCAACATGGAGGTGCCGAAACGACAGCGCCAGCCCAACGGACTGTCCGCGGCCGGGAGTCGCTGGCGGGCCGGCCGGCGACCGACGTTGAACAGCACCAGGACAAGCGCATGTGAGGTTTCGCGGACGTAGGCGATGACATCGGCGTCATCCGCCTCGAGTAGACGAAGCGCCCCGACCTGGAGCACCGGGGTCGCCGCTCGAAGGGCGATCAAGCTGCGGTACGTCGCCAGGATCGAGGTCGGATCTGCGGCTTGTGCCGCCACGTTCCGAGTTGCCACATCGGGCCCGAATCGGAGCCACGGACGCCCGACTGTGAACCCTGAACCCGGGGCTGACGACCATGGCATCGGCGTCCGGCACGGCGACCGGTCCCACCATACGAAATCCGGACCTGCCCAGCGCGCCGGCGGGTCGACACTATCCTCGAGCGGGATCTCGACATCGGTCATCCCGAGTTCCTCACCGTAGTACAGGAACGGCGTGCCGCGGATGGTCATCAGCAGGACGGCCGCGGCTCTCGCGATCGGGTCCGTTGCGGCGCCCGTGATCGACGAAGCGAAACGCGAGGCGTGACGAGGACGATCGTGGTTGGAAAGCACGGCGGTCGGCCATCGATCGGGTCCAAAGGCCGATTCTCGACGGGCGATGGCTGCACGGATCGCAGGCGCGGTCCAATCCGCCTCAAGGAGCTCCCAATCGAACACCAGGTGGTGGTCCGTCGTCAGCTCTGCGGAAGTCTCGACACTCCCGTCGAAGATCTCGCCGACCGACATCCGCTCAGCGGCCGCATCGAGAACGCTCCGGAAGCGCCCGATGAGGTCGGGAAAGTCGGCTTGATCGCGGTCGTGCAAATGGATCTGACGGCGCCATTCCGAAGTCCCAGGTCGGGTCGGATTCGAGGGCAGGTCGGGGTGTTTGAGAAACGCATTGAAAACATCGAGGCGGAACCCGTCCACGCCCCGGGCCAACCAGCCCCGGACGATGTCGAATTGCGCTTCCTCGACGGCCGGCGTGCGCCAATCCATCTCCGGCTGTTCGGCCAGGAATGTGTGGTAGTAGAACTGGCCACGCGCCGGTTCCCATTGCCAGCCCGGACCGCCAAAGAACGATACCCAGTTGTTGGGCGGGAGCGGTCGACCGTCGACATCGAAACCGGCAGGATCCCGCCACAGGTACCAGTCCGCGTACGGCCCGGATCGGTCCATTCGGGAGGACACGAACCAGCGATGCGCATCGCTGGTGTGATTCATGACTAGATCGAGCACGACCCGGATGCCCCGTCGATGTGCCTCGGCCACGAGACGATCGAAATCCTCGTCGGTGCCGAACAGCGGATCGACCAGCGCGTGGTCGCTCACGTCGTAGCCGAGGTCGAGCCCGGGCGATCTGTAGAACGGCGACAACCAGATGGCGTCGATGCCAAGACCCGCCGGCCCGAGATAGTCGAGGTGGTCGATGATCCCAGGCAGATCGCCGACCCCATCCCCATCCGTGGCGGCAAAGCTCCTGGGATAGATCTGATAGATGATCCCGCGCTGCCACCAATCATCCCCGAACCGAGGCGAGGAAACGACGGATCTACTCCCAGCCTCCATGCGGCCTCCTCTCCTTCCTCAGTCGGACAGGCGGTCGCGCAGCCGAGCCACCTGATCTTCCAGCTCGGCCTCCCGAGCCCGCGCGCCCGCCACGACGTCCGGCGGAGCCTTGCTGATGAACGAATCGTTCATCAGCCGAGCACGGGCCGCTGTGAGCCAACCTTCCGCCTCCGCCAACTCCCTGGTCAGCCGATCGCGGTCGAGCTCATCGGCAGCAGCGTCCGTCGTGGCGGGTCTGATCGTCGCTTCGATCTCCGTGCCGGGCACGATGATCCCGAGGTCACCGGCTCGACTGGCAGCGCCGAGCGCCGCCGGCGTCAGTTCGCGATGCAGCGGACGGGCGCGGGCCAGTCGTTCGACCGCCGGGCGCAGACTCTCCAGGGTGGGTCCCAGCTCGTTCGGAACGTAGACGCGCGTCTCAAGCCAGGCGCCAGCCGGGAGTCGGGCCGTGGATCGGGCGTTGCGGATCTCAGTCACGAGGGCGATGAGCGCCCCAAGGTCGGCTTCGGCCAGCGCGTCTCGCTCCCCCACTCCGGGCCAGCGAGCGACGATGAGGAGGTCCGGGTCCGTGCTCCGCTTTGGCAGCGTCTGCCACAGCGCTTCCGTCACGAATGGCATGACCGGGTGCAGGAGCCGCAGGTAGATGTCGAGGGCCTCGACAAGCGTCCACCAGGTCGCCTCACGGGTCTCGACGTCGAGGCCCTCGACATCTACCTGCGGCTCCTGCACCCGGTCATGC
>SPCO01000058.1 GCA_004525275.1 Thermomicrobiales bacterium
CGTTGGAGCGATTCGCGACGGAGATCCGCAATCTCCAGCACACGGAGATCGGCGAGCTTCAGGAGCCGTTCAAGGCTGGCCAGAAAGGCTCCTCGGCCATGCCCCACAAGCGCAATCCGATCCTCTCCGAGCGGATCGCCGGTCTGGCCCGACTGCTGCGAGGGTACGCCCACACCGCGCTCGAGGACCAGCCGCTCTGGCACGAGCGCGACATCAGCCACTCGAGTGCCGAGCGGGTGATCCTCCCCGACGCGACGATCGTGCTCGACTACATGCTCGTCCGGATGACCGGGCTGGTCGAGGGTTTGCTCGTCCGCTCCGAGCGGATGCGCGAAAACATCGACCGTGGGCTCGGGCTCCACGCATCGTCACACGTCCTGGTGGCGCTCGTCGATGACGGCGGGATGTCGCGTGAGGACGCATATGGCATCGTTCAGCGAGCCGCGCTGCGGGCCGCCGACGAGCGCTCGCCGTTGCGCGACCTCCTGGCGGTCGACCCGGCTGTCGCTCAGCGGCTGTCCTTGGCCCAACTGGACGCCTGTTTCGACGACGCGGCGTATCTGGATCACGTGCCGGAGGTCATCGCCCGGCTGGACGCGATCGAGGTGTCCGATGCTGGCTGACGCATACCTTCGCTCCGGAAAGGTCCGCGACCTCTATGAATTGGCCGATCGCCGGTTGGTGTTGGTCGCCTCGGACCGGATCTCCGCGTTCGATGTCGTGCTCCCGACCGTGATCCCCGACAAGGGGCGGATCTTGACCGGCCTCTCGCGCTTCTGGTTCGCGGAAACCAGCGGGATCGTGCCGAACCATCTGCTCGGGACAGATGTCGGGGTCCTCGACGACACCCTTCGCCTGGCCGTCGGGAACCAGGCATCGGGTCCGGCCGCTGGATCGCTTGCCCAGCTGCGTGGTCGGATCATGATCTGCCGCCCGGCGTCGGTCGTGCCAGTGGAAGCCGTCGTCCGCGGCTACCTCGCGGGCTCGGCCTGGCAGGAATATCGCCAGAAGGGCACGGTTTGCGGTGTGGCCCTGCCAGCGGGCCTCCGCGAGAGCGAGCGCCTCCCCGAGCCGATCTTCACGCCGGCGTCGAAGGCCGAAATGGGCCAGCACGACGAGAACATGAGTTTCGACGAGATGATCGAGCACCTAGCGGCAGATCGGTCCGCGTCCTCTGCGGGCGCGCTCGCGGAGATGATCCGCGACTGCTCGCTCCAGTTGTACGGGTATGCCTCGACGGTGGCGGGCCGCGCGGGCATCATCCTGGCCGACACGAAGTTCGAATTCGGTTCGCCGACGGGACCAGCGCTGGACGGTGACGCGGTGCCGTCCTTGATCCTGATCGACGAAGCGCTCACGCCCGATTCCTCGCGCTTCTGGGATGCTGGCACCTACGAGCCCGGTCGATCGCAATCGAGTTTCGACAAGCAATTTGTCCGCGATTGGCTGGAGGCGCAGGATTGGGACAAGACGGCGCCCGGCCCGGAGCTTCCTGACGATATCGTCGAAGGTACACGGGCCCGCTATGTCGAGGCCTACGAACGCATCACCGGCGCAAGCTTCGAGCGCTACCTCAAGGAGGATCTCATCGCCCCATGACCAGCTTCCGGTTCGCCGTCAATGTCACGCCCAAGCCCGGGATCCTGGATCCCGCCGGCCGCGCCGTGGAGGGCAGCCTCGGCCACCTCGGCATCGAGGGTGTGCAGGACGTCCGGATCGGGCGACGGGCGGAGTTGACGGTCGAGGCGACCGAGGTGACGGTGGCGCGGGCCGTCGTTGAGCGGATGGCGTCCGAGCTCCTTTCCAATCCGCTCATCGAGGTGTTCGAGATCGAGTCGATCGCCGGCGCATCGTCCGCTACCGATTCGCAGGCGGGGGCGGACTGACCCGTGCCCGTGCGCGTCGGCGTCGTGGTCTTTCCGGGTAGCAACTGCGATCGCGACACCGTTCGTGCCCTGGACCTGGTCGGTGCCGAGCCGGTCGTCCTGTGGCACGAGCAGGCTTCGCTCGACAGCGTCGCCGCGGTCGTCCTGCCCGGCGGGTTCGCGTACGGCGACTACGTCCGAGCCGGCGTGATCGCCCGGTTCAGCCCGGTCATGCGTTCCGTTGCCGAGTTCGCAGGACGGGGTGGGCTAGTGCTGGGGATCTGCAACGGTTTCCAGGTCCTGGCCGAATCCGGGCTGGTGCCGGGGGCCCTGCTCCGAAACGCCTCGCTGCGCTTTGTTGGGCACGAGGTGGCGATCGCGCCCGTTCGGTCCGACACCGCGTTCACCCGCGGGCTGGAGATCGGACGTGGATTGCGCATGCCGGTCGCCCATGGCGAAGGTCGCTTCTATGCGGACGCCGTCACGCTCGACGCACTCGAACGCGACGGCCAGGTGCTCTTCCGGTATGTCGACCCGGCCGGTATGCCGGCCGACCCTGATCACCTGGCCAACCCGAACGGCTCGCTGCGGGCCATCGCGGGGGTCATGAATGCCGCCGGCAACGTCGCTGGCCTGATGCCCCATCCAGAACGGGCAGCCGAGGTCATCCTCGGTTCGGACGAGGGCTTCGGGATCATCCGTTCGTTGGTCGAGAGTGCGGCGCAGGCCGTCGGTCAGGGGCCGGCCGTCATCGGGACGGGAGCGCGATGAGCATCATCGAACTCGAGGTCGAGCCGCTCCATCGGCGCCTGGGCGTCACGGACGATGAACTTGAGGCCATCCGCGCGCGGCTCGATGGCCGTGATCCGAACGATCTTGAGCTCGCGATGTTCAGTGTCATGTGGAGCGAGCACTGCTCGTACAAGAGTTCGAAGCCTTTGCTCCGGACCCTCCCGATCGCCGGCGAGGGTGTCGTCGCGGGCCCGGGCGAGAATGCCGGAGTCATATCCATCGGCGACGGACTGGCGGTGGCGTTCAAGATCGAATCGCACAACCACCCCTCGGCGGTCGAGCCCTACCAAGGCGCGGCGACCGGCGTCGGCGGCATCCTCCGCGACATCTTCACGATGGGCGCCCGACCGATCGCGGTCCTCGACGCCCTGCGGTTCGGTGACCCGGTAGATCCCAGGACGCGCCACCTGGTCGACGGCGTCGTTCGCGGCGTCGGTGGCTATGGCAATTGCGTCGGTGTCCCGACGGTCGGGGGCGAGCTCGTCTTCGACCCGAGTTATGGCGGTAATCCGCTCGTCAACGTCATGGCTATCGGTCTACTCGAGGAGCGTCGCCTCACGCTGGCCGCCGCGCCCGGCCCGGGCAACCTCGTTGTCCTGTTCGGGTCCACGACCGGCCGTGACGGGATCGGTGGCGCATCCGTGCTGGCCAGCGCCACGTTCAGCGACGATGACCCGTCGAAGCGACCGTCCGTCCAGGTCGGCGACCCATTCGCCGAGAAACTCCTGATCGAGGCGAGCCTGGAGCTCATCGATCGCGGATTGGTCGAGGGCCTGCAGGATCTGGGCGCGGGCGGGATCACCTGCGCGACCTCCGAGACCGCCGATCGTGCCGGGACCGGGATCCTCGTCGACCTCGACGCGATCCCGCGGCGGGAGCCCGGCCTGGCGCCCTTCGAGGTCATGATCTCCGAGTCGCAGGAGCGGATGTGCGCAGCCGTTCTGCCCGAGAATTGGGAGGCGGTCCGCGAGGTATGTGACCGCTGGGGCCTGCCGGTGGCGATCATCGGCCGGGTCACCGACGATGGTGACATCGCGATCGTCCAGGCGGGACAGGAGATCGCGCGGATCCCGGCTCGAGCGCTCACGAGCGATGCGATCGTCCATGACCGTGTGGCCGCGCCGCCGACCCACCGGCGCGACGCCCCCGCACCCGGTGCCCCGTCGGAGATCAGCGACCGACTTCCCGAACGCGGTACCGATCCGGGGGCCGTCCTGCTGGCCCTGCTTGGGTCCGCCAACTTGTCGTCGCGACACTCCGTCTTCCGGCAATATGACTCGACGGTCGGCGCGAATACGGTGGCCGGACCGGGTCGCGGCGCTGCGGTCCTGCGCGTCGATGGCACGACGAAGGCCCTTGTGGCGACCACGGACGGGAACCAGTCGGTCGGGCGCCTCGATCCGTGGCTTGGTGCCGCGCTGTCGGTCGCCGAGGCGACGCGCAACGTGTCGATCACGGGGGCGCGACCACTGGGCGTCACGAATTGCCTCAACTATGGCGACCCGACCCGACCCGAGGCGTTCTGGCAACTGAGCGAGGGGGTTCGGGGCCTGGCCGATGCGTGCCTGGCCCTCGGACTCCCGGTCACCGGCGGGAATGTCTCGCTCTACAACGAGTCAGCCAGTGGTGCGATCGCGCCGACTCCTGAGATCGGGGTCGTCGGGCTCCTCGATGACATCGCGACCTTGGTCGGCCCCGCGTTCGTCATGGTCGATGACGCGATCCTCCTGATCGGGGCCGCGGGACCCGGATTGGTCGGGTCCGAGTATGCCGGCCTGGCTGGCGAGGCGACCGAAGATGCCCCGCCGGCGCTCGATCTCGCTCGCGAGGCCGCCATCCAGCGCTTCGTTCGGGAGGCGATCAGCCGTGGCCTCGTCGCATCGGCACAGGACATCTCGGGGGGCGGCTTTGGTGTCGCCATCGCCGAGTGCGCGATGTGGAGCGGCCTGGGGGCCAGCGTCCGACTCGCGATCGGCCACTCACCAGCGGTGGATCTTTTCGGGGAGAGCCCGTCACGACTGGTCCTCACCTGTCGTCCGCGATATGCGGCCGCGTTGGAGCTCCTGGCTCGGCAGCACGGCCTGCCTGCCGAGACGATCGGCAGCGTCGGTGGGGATCGCCTCCGGATCGAGCTGACCCTCGCCGGGGCGACCGGTGCTGCCGAAGAGCGGGGCGGTTGGGTCGCCGATGCGCTCGAGGTCCCGGTTCGCGACCTCAGCCATGTCTGGGAGCACGGGTTGGCCCGCGCACTGGGCTGGGAGGGCTGACCGATGTGTGGAGTGTTCGGAGTCGTCCTGCCCGGCGGGGAGCCGACCGACGCGGCATCGATCGCCGCGCTGGGTCTCTTCGCGCTCCAGCACCGCGGCCAGGAGTCGGCTGGACTGGCCGTCAGCGATGGGGACCAGTTGATGCTCTACAAGGACCTGGGCATGATCAGCTCAGTCCTCGATGAGCGCCGGTTGCCGAGCCTGCGCGGTCAGATCGCGATCGCGCATTGCCGCTACTCGACGACCGGATCGACCGTCTGGGAGAACGCCCAGCCGACCTACCGCCTGGGACCGCGGCGGGCCCTCGCGATCGGCCACAACGGCAATCTCGTCAATACCCGGGATCTGCTCGCCCAGCTGACTGGCGGAAGGGCTCGCCTACCCGCATCGACCGACACGGAGCTGTTGACCGCGTTGCTGGCCGACGAGCCGGCCGCCGACACGGTCGAGGCGCTGCGCCAGGTCCTGCCGCGCGTCCGGGGTGCGTACAGCCTGGTCGTCCTCGACGAGCGCCGGGTCATCGGGGTCCGCGATCCATTCGGCTTCCGCCCGCTCGTTCTCGGGCGGCTGCCGGCGACCGAGGCGCCCGGCGCCAGCGCGTTGTGGACTGATGAAGATGCATCGGCCGGCTGGTGCCTGTCGTCCGAGACAGCGGCTCTCGACATCGTCGGTGCGGAATACGTCCGCGACGTCCTGCCCGGGGAGATGGTCATCCTCGAACCCGGCCAGGCGCCGCGCTCGGTCCGCTTCGCCGAGGCGACGCCCGCGCTATGCGTATTCGAGCTCATCTACTTCGCGAGACCGGACTCGTACATGGAGGGCCGCAATCTATACGAGGCTCGACGGCTGATGGGGATGCAGCTGGCCATCGAGCACCCGATCGACGCGGACCTGGTGATGCCGGTGCCCGATACCGGCGCGCCCGCTGCTGCCGGCTACGCGGAGGGATCGGGATTGCCGTATCGCGAGGGGATGTACCGCAATCGGTACGCGGGACGGACCTTCATCCAGCCTTCGGCCGGGCTTCGCCACCGGGGCGTCACGATCAAGCTGAACCCGCTTCGAGAGGTGGTCAACGGCAAGCGGCTCATCGTGGTGGATGACTCGATCGTTCGCGGGACGACGACGAAGCGGATCGTGGAGTTGCTGCGCAAGGCGGGCGCGACCGAGGTCCACGTCCGGATCAGCGCTCCGCCTATCTACCACCCGTGCTTCTACGGCATCGATACCTCGGTGGAGACTGAGCTGATCGCGGCGACCCACAGTGAGCCCGAGATCCAGGAGTTCATCGGGGCCGATTCGCTCGGCTACCTGTCGATTCGTGGTGTGCTGGCGGCGCTTGAGCTGCCATATGAGCGGTTTTGCTTCGCGTGCTTTGACGGCCACTACCCGGAACCGGTCCCGTACGATGCGAAGAGTCGCAAGTTCATGCTCGAGGAGGCGGTGGTCGGTCGATGACCCGACCGGGCGTCAAGGGCTGGGCCGGTCGGGATGCCTATCGAGCTGCCGGCGTCGATGTCGGGGCAGGGGAGCGGGCGGTCGATCTCATGCGAGCGCACGTCGATTCGACGCGCCGTGCCGAGGTCGTGGGCGGGCTCGGCGGGTTCGGCGGCATGTTCACGATCCCGGCCGGCTATCGAGAGCCGCTCATCGTCGCCTCGACCGACGGGGTTGGGACGAAGACGGCACTCGCTGCATCGCTGGGGCGCTTCGACACGATCGGGATCGACCTGGTTGCGATGTGTGCGGACGATGTCGTGTGTTGCGGCGCCGAGCCGGTCGCGTTTCTCGACTACGTAGCCGTCGGCCGGGTCATCCCGGAAGCGGTAGCCGAGCTCGTCGGGTCGGTCGCGGCCGGGTGCCGCGATGCCGGCTGCGCGCTCGTCGGCGGCGAGACCGCCGAACACCCCGACCTGATGGGGGTCGACGCGTTCGATGTATCCGGCTGCTGCATCGGGGTCGTCGAGCGTGCCGACCTGATCGACGGATCCTCGGTCCGCGCCGGTGACGCCATCCTCGGACTCGTCGCCTCTGGCCTGCACGCCAATGGCTTCTCGCTCATCCGCGGGCTCCTTGCCCAGTGGGACCTGGATCTCGGCGAGCCATACCAGGCGCGTTTGCGACGATCGCTCGGCGACGCATCGACGGACGCTCTGCTCGCCGCCGCACCGCATGAGGCGATGGCGACGCTCGGTGAAGTGCTCCTGACACCCACCCGGATCTACGCCAGGGCCGTCCTGGCGGCGCGGGCCGCGGTTCGTGTGATCGGCGCGGATCTGCATGGTATCGCCCATATCACCGGCGGCGGGCTGCCCGGGAACGTCCCGAGGGCACTCCCCGGTGGATTGGCGGCTCGAATCGACCCCGGGCGCTGGGCGATGCCGTCGGTCATGCGCCTGTTCGGGGCGCTCGGGGGTCTTGACGATGTCGAGCTGCGGGCCACCTTCAATGGCGGTCTCGGGATGGTCATCGCCTTGCCGGGCGAGGCGGTCGCTGCCGCCACGGACGCGATCGCTTCGTTCGGGATCGAGGCGGCGGTCGTTGGCGAGGTCACGACCGCCGAGGCGATCGGCGGTGCCCGCTACGTCGAGGCTCCGGTCGAAGGGCTCGGATGAGCGGCCGGATCGCGGTCGGGGTCTCCGGCGCCGGATCGAATCTGCGAGCGCTCGAGTTGGCGGCCGGCCGCGGCGAACTGGGCGGCGACATCGTCCTCGTCTTCGCCGATCGCGCCTGCCCAGCCCTGGACTGGGCGGCAGAGCGAGGTCTGGAGACCGCGCTCGTCCCCGGTGGCAACGACACCACCCTGGCCCAGGCCTTGGCGGCCGCGGCCGCAGACGTATTGGTCCTCGCCGGCTACATGCGGATCGTCGGGCCGACCGTGCTCGCGGCGTTCGTTGGCCGGATCGTCAACACCCACCCCTCGCTCCTCCCAGCCTTTCCCGGTGGTCATGCGGTGGCCGATGCCCTGGCCCACGGCGTCGCGGTGACCGGCTGCACGGTCCACCTCGTGGATTCGACGCTCGACGGTGGCCCGATCGTCGCGCAGGAGGCTGTGACGGTCCAGCCAACTGATGACGCCGC
>SPCO01000174.1 GCA_004525275.1 Thermomicrobiales bacterium
CCTCAGGTGCGGGCACGGACCGGCGGCTCAAGCTGCGGGCCGCGGCGCCCGCACGACCATGGCTACTTGAGCAGCAGCTTGTCGAGCCGCTTCGAGGTGATCGCCAGCCCGACGATCCCCATCACGGCCAGTTAGACCACGTGGACGAGCAGGATCGGCGAGATCGCCCCGATCGTGAGGGAGCGGATGAGATCGACCCCCTGATAGAGCGGCGTGATCCGGACGAATAGCTGGAGCGCCTCCGGGTAGGCGTCGATCGGATAGAACGTCCCGGAGAACAGGAACATCGGCAGGACCACGAGCTGGACCAGGTCGAAGTCCTGCCACGACCGCATGAACGACGTCGCCGCCATCCCGACCGCCCCGAAGGCAAAGCCAACGAGCAGGGCGGCCGGTATCGCCAGGATGACCCACGGAGAGATGAACAGCCCAAGCACGACCATGACGCCCATGAACCCGACGGCGTACAGGCCGCCGCGGATCAGCGCCCAGCCGAGCTCGCCCAGGGCGACGTCGCCGGGCGACAGCGGCGTTGACAGGATCGAGGTGAAGGTCTTGTTGTAGTTGAGCTTGAAGTAGAAGTTGAACGTACTTTCGTTGATCGCCCCGTTCATGGCCGCGCTGGCCAAAAGGGCCGGCGCGATGAACAGCTGGTAGCTGATCAGCTGGCCGTCGGGGCCCGGGATCGTCCCGATGAGTGCGCCCAGCCCGAATCCGATGCCGAGCAGGTAGAAGAGCGGCTCGAAGAACCCGGACAGCAGGATCATCCAGCCGTGCTTGTAGACGTACAGGTTGCGCTCGATCAAACGGGCCGATCGCCGACTGCCCATCGTGAACGCGGGGGCGATCCGCAGCGCCGTCATCAACGGATCAGCCGTCGGTCGAAGTTGCGGATCATCAGGTGGGCGCCGACCGTGGCCAGCGTGACCAGATAGATCACGTGGATCGCCGTCGCGATCGGATCGTCCATGATCGTGCCCAGTGACAGACCGCGAGTCAGGGCCACGCCGTGGAAGAGCGGCGTCAGCCAGGCCAGACCCTGGAGCACGACCGGCAGCGAGCCGATCGGGAAGAACGTTCCCGAGAACAGGAAGAGCGGGGTGATCCCGAAGCGGAAGATGGCCGCAAACTTATTGGGCGTCTTCTGGGTGGCCGCGAACGCCGCGATCGGCCCGGCGAAGGCCAGGCCGGTCAGCACCGCAGCCGGGATGGCCAGCACGATGAGCGGTGATTCGGCTGCACCGAAGATCACGATGACGACCGAGAAGATCGTGGAGATCATGGTCAGCCGAACCGTGATCCAGGCCAGATTGCCGAGCGCGATGTCGCGTGGCGAGATCGGGGTCGCGTACATGGCGTGGAAGACCTTGCTCCAGACCAGCCCACCCATGATCGGGAAGGTGGCCTCGAACGTCGCGGACTGCATGGCGGTCGCGGCCAGCAATCCAGGCGCCAGGAATGCCAGATACGGGACCCCGCCCAGCGCCGCATCGTTGGTCACGTACCCGCCCAGGCCGATCCCCATCGCGGTCAGGAACATCATCGGCGAGATGAACGATGAGAAGATCGACGCCCGGAACGTCCGTCGGTACTGGACGAATCGGTGCTCGAAGACGCGACTGATGGGCGAGCTTGGGCGGGCGAGCGAGGTCATTCGATCAATGAGCGGCCGGTCAGGCGCAGGAAGACGTCTTCAAGCGATGATCGCCGGACGAGGACCGCCTCGGGTTGCAGTCCGCGGGCGTGGGCGGCGGCCACCACGCTCTCGCCATCGTCGGCGTACAACAGAACCCGATCGGGCAAGTGCTCGATCCGCTCAGCCAGGCCATCGAGCTGACCGTCGAGCGTCTCGGCGATACCCGGCGCGAAACGTAGTTCTGTGACCTCGCGGGTCGAGTACTGCTCGATCAGCGCCCTTGGGCTGCCCTCGGCCACGATCTTGGCCTTGTCCATGACCACGAGGCGATCGCACAGCTGCTCCGCTTCATCCATGTAGTGGGTGGTCAGGACGAGCGTGACACCGCGTTGCTTGAGTCGATACAGGCGGTCCCACAAGAGGTGACGGGCCTGTGGGTCCAGACCGGTCGTTGGCTCGTCGAGAAGCAGCACGGTCGGTTCATTGATGAGCGAGCGGGCGATCGTCAGGCGCCGCTTCATGCCTCCCGACAGCGGTTCGACCTGGTCGTCGGCACGCTCAGTCAGCTGGGCGAAGTCGAGGAGCTCGTCGGCACGACGGCTGACCTCGGCCCGGCTGAGGCCGAAATAGCGGCCGTAGATCGAGAGGTTCTCGCGGACCGTCAGCTCCACATCGAGGGTATCGAGCTGGGGCACCACCCCGAGCCTGGCCCGGATCAGCGGCCCCTGTTTGGCCGGGTCCATGCCCATGACCGTGAGGAGGCCGTTGGTGACCGGCGAGACGCACCCGATCATCCGCATCGTGGAGGTCTTGCCGGCGCCGTTGGGCCCGAGGAATCCGAACGATTCGCCGGGCGCCACGTCGAAATCGATGGCATCGACCGCTGTGAAGCCACCAAACCGCTTGGTCAGTCCGCGGGCATGGATGAGCGAGGGGGCGGGCAGCTCCGACATGAACGCGGAATCCTACTCCAACGACGGAGCAGGCCTCAGTTCCGGGACGGTCCCCACGTGCAGAGTCACGATCCCGCCGGACATCGGCTGCCAGCTGACGCTCTCCAGACCCACCTCACGCATGATCTCGGCGATCCGGTCCGGGTCCGGGTAGCCCTTGACGCTCCGGACGAGGTAGCCGTAGGCGCCGCCCTGGCCGGCTACTCGACCGACGATGGGCACGATCTTGTCGAACCAGAACTGCAGCACCCGGGCGACTCGGCTACGCGGTCGGGCGATCTCCAGGCAGACGACTCGGCCGCCTGGCCTGACCGACCGGGCGAGCTCCCCGAACCCCTTGCCGTAATCGGGCAGGTTGCGCATCCCGAAGGCGATCGTCGCCGCGTCGAACGTCCCGTCCTCGGTCGGTAGCGCGAGGGCGTCACCGACGACGAACTCGAGCCCCTCACGACCGTCGAATCGGCGTTTGGCCACACCGATCATGGCCGGTGAGATATCGACGCCCAGGGTGCTACCGCCTGGCTGAGCGCGCTCGTGCAGATCTGCAGCGACCTTACCCGTCCCGGTCGCCACGTCAAGGCTCCGACCGCCGGGTCGGACGCCCGTCAGGTCGACTGCCCGTTTCCGCCAGCGCGGTTCCTGGAACGCCGAGATGACCAGGTTCATCGGGTCGTAGACACGGGCGATCTTGTCGAACATCGCCCGGACCTCGGCCGTCGAGGCCGCGTTCCCACGGTCGGTCGCACGACCGGAAGGCGCGTCGTCGTCGATCGGAGTCATGGTCTGCGGCTCCCCGCTGGATCGCCGGTCAGGGCGGCTCGGATGGCGTCGGCAATGGGGCCGGACTCGGTGATCGGCGAAGCATGCCCCATCCCACGCAGATGGGTCTGCCGTGCGCCCGGGATCCACGCGACCAGCGCGTCCGCGATCGGACGGTAGAACGTTTCACTGGCGTCGCCGGTGAGGATGGTCGTCGGCGTGCGGATGTGACGCAGTCCGTCGGGGTCGAGACCGGCCAGCCGAGCGTCGACGTACGCGCCGGCGCCCTCATCGCCGAGGAACGCCCGGGTGCGGTCCGGGAGGCGCTGCCAGATGTCGTTGCCCGCGACGCCGCGCATGAACGCCTCCGCGGCCGCGGGCGGACCGCCGGTGTCATACGCCTGTTCGGTCGCATCCGCGACGGCTGCGAGCGCTCGCTGAGTCTCGGGCTCGGCGAGGGGCCCGTACGGCGGCTCGTAGGCGATGACCGCCGCCACCCGATCCGGGATCCGGGCGGCGAACTCGAGGGCAACGACCCCGCCGTAGCTGATGCCGACGAAGACGGGCGCGTCGATCTCCTCGGCATCGAGGACGGCGACAAGGTCGTCGAGATGGACCTGCACGTCGAGTGGCGCTGGGTCGGCCAGGCGGCTCGCACCGCTCCCCCGTCGGTCGATGCTGTGCACGGTCAGCTCGTCGGATGCCGCGAGATCGCGGGCCAGGCCGATCATCTGCGCAGCGGTCGACAGCG
>SPCO01000112.1 GCA_004525275.1 Thermomicrobiales bacterium
ACGCCACCAAGCACGGCCGCGACTGGTGGGTCGCACCGGCTGAGGTCGAGCGATACCGCGTCGAGCATCGAAGGGGACAAGCATGACAACCCGCCGCTACCCCTACCCCGTCACCTATGACGTCGAGGCACGGACCGCCAATGAGGCGATCGTCAAGGCCGCCGAGAAGCTGCGAGCCGCCGTGACCATCGTCAAGGTTGACGTGAAGCCGTTCGTGGCTGGCTGGTACAGCGTCAAGTTCGAGGTGTACGAGTGAGCATCGAAACCACGGGCAACGTCCGCGCGGTCATGTCGCCTGACGAGCTGAACGAGTTGCGGGCACGGGTGCCGGCTGAGATGCGCGTCCAGGTGTTCTGCGACCCGCGCGGCGTGTTCACGATCCGCACGTTCGACCGCAACTGGAACCGCGCGGCCTCGGCCAAGAGTCGCGACTGGCGCGCAGCGGCGACGGAGGCGGGCCTGTGATGGCAGCGCGGCGGCTCTCGTTCTGCTGGTGGTGCAAGCGCCAAATCCGTACCGACGAGGACTACCGTTTCGTGAAGGTGGAGCTACGCCGCGCCGTCGTTTGCGAGCGGTGCTGGACACGAGTCGAACCGGACGTGCCGGTCGACTATATGGAGGGGGAGGACGATGACTGAGCCACGATCCAAGGGCGGGTTCCAGCTCGGGGACTACGTTGAGGTCAAGGACCGGATCAAGCTGTTTTATGCCGCGCACCCGGACGGGCGACTCGTGACCGGCGAGTGGCGGATCAGCATCGACGACGACACCCCGCGCGTCATCGTTCAGGCGTTCGCGTACCGGACGGCCGACGACCCGCTACCGGGGCAGGGCTGGTCGTGGATGGAACTCCCCGGCAAGACGCCATATACGAAGGGCTCCGAGTTGGAGAACACCGAGACGAGCGCGTGGGGCCGTGCCATCGGGAGTCTCGGGATCGGCATCGACAAGTCCATCGCGTCACAGAACGAGATCGACGCCAAGGCCGACGCGCCGCAACGTCCCGAGCTTGAGCGCCAAGTGGCCGGGCTGGTGGGCGAGGTTGAGCGAGGCAAACCGCCCGTCGACCTCGAGCTACGCGAGACACCCGACGGCCATGCGTGGGGGTTCAAGCTCAAGTCGGGGCGCACCGGATACCAGGCGCTCGCTACGGGGCCGCTGGCCGTGCAACTGTCCGACGCCGTGCTGGTCGAGGGGCAGCGTGTCCAGGTATGGGGCCGGATCGAGATGATCCCGTGGGACAAGGCCGGCAAGCCGATGCCACCGTTCGCGCGGATCGCTGTCGAGCGGGTGCAGACAGACGACTGGACGCTGCCACGCGAGGAGGCGCCGTCCGAGTCGTTGGGGCTGTTGACTGACGAGGACGAGGCCGCGATCGGTGGAGGGATGCCGGGATGAAGGTAGAAGCCGCTCGTGAATACTCTGAGTCACTTGGCATGATCGGTGCCGGAACCCTGCGTCAAGTCGCATGGGCACAGCAGCAGGGCATCCCCAAGGCGCTCGGTATGGACCTACGGACATGGATCGAGACGTTCGTCGGGGGATGGGTTCGCTTGACCATTGAAGATCGCCGCGAGGTGGTGCTCGAACTGACCGCGCCAGTTGAGGATGGCGGCATGGGCCTGTCGCAGCGTGAGGCTGCGGACGTGCTCGGAGTTACGAATGCAACAGTGAGTCGTGATCGGGCCGTTACAAATGTAACGGACGACGACGCGACTGAGCGTGGGGCCGTTACAAATGTAACGGAGCAGCAGGAGGAGCCTATCGAAGATGAACCCTGGATAGCACTGAAGCAGGCAGTCGACTCGGTCGGCTCGCTCGCCAAGTCATATGACGCGGCCCGGATCGCGGCGGCCGTACCAGCTCGGCGACGAGCGGCGACGGCTAAACGATTGCGAAGCATTGGTACCGACCTAGGCCGTGTTGCACTCGCTCTTGAACGAATGGAGACATCGTCATGACCATGCCAACAGGTAACGAGCCAATCAAGAAGTACCGCATGAAGGTGGACGGCAAGCGCACCGATAACAGCGTCGAGATGCGGATGGTCCCCGTCGACCAAGTCCATTACGACGCGGACTACCAGCGATCAGTGGATCAGAAGTGGATCACAGACCATATGCCTTTCCTGCCCGAGCAAGCGGGGACCGTCGTTCTGTCGCGCCGAGGCGGACGCCTCTGGTGTGTTGATGGTCGCCATCGCATCAACTTGGCGGACCTGTCGGAAGTCAAGGAGGTCCGAGCGTTTGTCATCCACGACATGACTAAGCAAGAGGAAGCATCGCTGTTCGTCAGGCTCCAACGCGAACGTCGCGCCTTGTCGGCGTGGGATTTGTTCCGGGCGGAGATGGCAGCCGGCGAGCCGCAGACCCTTGAGATGGTCAACGCACTCAATCGGGCCGGGTTCAGGATCGACCAGAAGACATCGGGGGATCCGCACGTCATCACCGCTGTTGACTCGGTGCGGTTCGTCTATCGCCTCGGGGGTGCCCAGATCATCGATGACACGCTGCGACTCATCACCGACAGCATGTGGCTCAACCTCGACCGCGCGCTGAGTGGGCCTATCCTGAAAGGCTTGGCGATCTTTCTGCAATCAGAGCAGGAGAAGCCAACCTATGATGCCGAGCGGACCCTCAAGAAGCTACGCGCTTGTGCTCCGACCTATCTGCTGCTGATGGCGCAGCAGATTGCCATCAACCGGCGATCTGCGAGTGTCAGCGCGACAAATGTCGCCGAGGCTGTGGTGCAGCTTTACAACGAACGACTCGCCAACGCGACCAAGTTGCCGCCGATCACGATCAATCGACGGAAGCGACCAGTAGCGAAGTCCAGGAAGGCATGACCGATCGCGTAACACGCGAGGTGGCGCTAGAAGTCCTGCACCGGGACAAGGGCTGTGTAGCGGTGTGGCTGGGCGAGTCGGGCCGGGATTGTCGCGGACGGCTCACCCTCGATCACGTCAAGGATCAGCCGATGATGGGCAAGCGCGCACCGTCGGACCCGGCCCACCTGGTCAGTCTGTGCCAGTGGCACCACGTCGAGACTGGCTGGGCCACGTCTCATCGTCCCGAGCTGCGGGAGTATCTGAAGGAGGTATCAGCATGACTCAGACCGAACGCCTCATCGGGTTCCTACGCGATAACCCACAGGCAACCTCGCTCGAGATCACCCTGGCCTGCAACATCGTCAACGTGACTGGGCGGGTATCGGACGCACGAGCTCAAGGCATCGACGTCGTGTGCGAGCGCCGGCGCGATGGGCGTCAGGGCTACCGGATCGTCGAGGCTGCTCAGTTGGTGATGGCGCTGTGACGGGCTATGCGGAGTTTCTCGATCACAAGACTCAGCTCGACGGGTTCGATGGGTTCGAGCCGGAGTGGATGCCAGACTTCCTGTTCGGGTTCCAGGCGGCTCTCGTTGACTGGGCTATCCGCAAGGGGCGCGGCGCAATCTTCGCGGATTGCGGGCTTGGCAAGACACCGATGCAGCTTGTCTGGGCTGAGAACGTCCGTCGACATACGGGTAAGCCGGTCCTGATCGTTACCCCGCTAGCGGTCGGGTTCCAGACTAAGGCCGAGGCCGCGAAGTTTGGCATCGACGCCGATACGTCCAAGACCGGCCAGCTCACATCGGGTATCACGATCACCAACTACGAGCGGTTGCACCTGTTCGATCCGTCCGAGTTGGGCGGGATGGTCTGCGATGAGTCGTCCGCCATCAAGTCATTTGACGGAGTGCATCGGGCACTCGTCACGGAGTACATGCGGAAGATGCGGTATCGCCTGCTCTGCACCGCGACGGCCGCACCGAATGACTACATCGAGTTGGGCACGTCATCCGAGGCGCTGGGTTATCTCGGGCATATGGATATGCTCAATCGGTTCTTCAAGAACGACAACAACACGAGCGATACCAAAGGCCGGTGGAAGGGATACGGCGCACCTCGAGCGTTCATGGGCCAGCAGTGGCGGTTCAAAGGCCACGCCGAAGAAGCGTTCTGGCGCTGGGTCTGTTCGTGGGCACGATCCGTACGGCGACCGTCCGACCTCGGGTTCGAGGATGACGGGTTCATCCTGCCGGCGTTGCAGCATCGGCAGCACATCGTGGACTCATTGCATCGAGCTGAAGGTACCCTGTTCGATCTTCCGGCGATTGGGATCCACGAGGAGCGCGACGAACAGCGGCGAACCATCGAGGAACGCTGCGAGCAGGTCGTTGACCTATTGGCCGACGCGAAGTCGGCGGTGGCGTGGTGTCATCTCAACGCCGAGGGCGACCGGCTCGCCAGGTTGATCCCGGGCGCGGTCCAGGTATCGGGGTCGGATGACTCGGACGCCAAGGAGGAAGCGTTGCTCGCGTTCAGCCGGGGGGATATACGGGTGCTCGTGACCAAGCCGAAGATCGGCGCGTGGGGTCTGAACTGGCAACACGCGCATCGCATGACGTTCTTCCCATCTCATAGCTATGAGCAGTACTACCAAGCCGTCCGGCGTATGTGGCGGTTCGGTCAGACGGAACCCGTGGTCGTGGACATCGTGACCACCGAGGGCGGGCGTAACGCGCTCGAGAACTTGCAACGCAAGGCGAACCAGGCGGATCGGATGTTCGACGCGCTGGTATCGCACATGGGGGATGCGCTCAAGATCGAGCGCGCCAACGACTATACCGAGAAAGTGCAGGTGCCCGCGTGGCTGTCCTCGATCAACTGATAACCCCCGAGTTCGCTATCTATAACGGGGACTCGATGGAAGTCATGCCGACAATGCCGGATGGTTCGGTGCATCTGTCGTTGTATTCTCCACCGTTCGCCGGGCTGTACCAGTACAGCTCGTCGGAGCGGGATCTATCCAACTCGACAGGCTACCCCGAGTTCCTCGAACACTATGCATTCTTTGTGCGCGAACTGTACCGGCTGACAATGCCGGGACGGATGACGGCGGTCCATTGCATGGACATCCCGACCGGCAACACGGGCAAAGGTGACGGGCTGCGCGACTTCCCCGGTGACCTGATCCGGCTACATGAGGCCGAGGGATGGCAGTACGTCGCCCGGTATCACGTCTGGAAGGAACCGCTCACCGTGCGCAACCGGACGATGGTCAAGAGCCTCGCTCACAAAACGATCGTCGATGACTCGTCTCGGTGCTCGGTGGCGTCGGCGGACTACCTGCTTGTGTTCCGGCGCAAGGGTGAGAACCCGGTCCCGATCGCTCATCCGAATGGGCTTATGGAGTACGCCGGGGAGCGTCAGATGCCATCGGAGCTTGCCAAGTACCGCGGGTGGCAGGGCAATCAGATCGAGAACCGATACAGCCATTGGATCTGGAGGCAGTACGCCTCGGCATTTTGGGATGACGTGCGACTAGATCGCGTGTTGCCGTTCCGACCGGCCCGGGATGAGGAGGACGAAAAGCACGTTCACCCGCTGCAACTCGACGTCATCGAGCGGGCCGTCATCCTGTGGAGCAATCCAGGCGAAACGGTCTTGACTCCGTTCATGGGTGTCGGATCTGAGGTCTACGGCGCGGTTCAGAATGGCCGACTCGGTGTCGGTATCGAACTCAAGCCGTCCTACTATCGCCAAACCGTCAAGAACCTCGAAGCGTTGCTCGGGCGTGACTATCGGGAGGACTCGTGGCTTGATCTGGTGGAAGCCTGATGCCACCTGCTATCTCACCGACAACCCACCGCGTCCGGTACCGCCCCGA